>NZ_AP025667.1:0-282500 GCF_022846655.1 Streptomyces seoulensis | reverse complement strand
GGATCATCCCCGGCAGTTCCTAATCGAGCTGCCGGCTCCCATTCGAATTGAATTCGGACGCGCCGAAGCCAATCCCAGGGGGATGGTCGTACTGGTGGTTTGAGGTGCCGCTCCAGGCGGCGAGGTGTTGCGGGAGAACCGTTACGGCTCCGTGCAACCCGAAGAACTTTACGGACTCGGCAGGGGTGGGTCAAGCCCCCCTGTCAAGATTTTTTCCGCGGCCCGTCAGTCCAGGTCGGAGAGCCGGCCCTCGGCGTCGGGCTGGGCGTGCTCCACGCGGCGGAGGAGCCTGGTGAGGACCTCCCCCAGTACCGAGCGCTCCCCGAAGGTGAGGTCCTGGAGCAGGTCCTCCTCGAAGACGGTCGCCATACGCATCGCCTCGAGCCACTTCTCGCGCCCCTCGGGGGTCAGCTCCACGATGACACGGACGCGGTTGGACTCGTCGCGCTCGCGGGTGACCAGGCCCTCGGTGACCATGCGGTCGATCCGGTGGGTCATGGCGGCCGGGGTGAGGCCGAGCCGCTTGGCCAGCTCGCCGGGACCCATCCGGTAGGGGGCGCCGGAGAGCACCAGGGCCTTCAGCACCTCCCACTCCGCGTTGCTGATGCCCAGCTCTGCGGTCTGGCGGCCGTACGCCACGTTCATCCGGCGGTTCAGCCGGGACAGCGCCGACACGATCTCCTCGACCTGGGGGTCGAGGTCCTGGAACTCGCGCTGGTAGGCGGCGATCTGTTCTTCGAGTGTCGGCTCCGGGACGCCGGCGTTGTCGGCCATGGCAAGGAGTATGGCACGGGGAGTCTTTGCTTTGAAGTCCTTCGACATGTACTCTTTAGCTTCGAACTTTAGCTTTGAAGTCTTCACTCCTAACTTGTGGAAGAGGTGAACGTGACCAGGGCGATGGGGGCGGCGATGCCCCGCATCCACGTGGGCAACGCGCTCAGCGCGTTCGGACTCGGCTTCACGGTCCCGTATCTGTACGTCTACGTGGCGCAGGTGCGAGGGCTGGGGGCCATGACGGCGGGACTCGTGCTCGCCGTCTTCGCCGTGGCGGCGCTGATCGCGCTGCCGTTCGCCGGTAGGGCGATCGTGCGGCGCGGTCCGTTGCCCGTCCTGCTCGCCGCCCTGGTCCTGTCCGCGCTCGGCGCCCTGGGCCTGGGACTGGCGGGCAGCTCGGTCCCCGTACTGCTGACGGCGGCCGCGCTCGGTGCCGGGCAGGCCGTGATGCAGCCCGCGCTGGCGACGATGATCGTGGACTGCTCGACCACCGCGACCCGGTCGCGGGCGTTCGCCATGCAGTTCTTCCTGCAGAACCTGGGCCTGGGCGTGGGCGGTCTCATAGGCGGCCACCTGGTCGACGCGAGCCGCGCCTCCTCCTTCACCGTGCTGTTCACCATCGAGGCCACGATCTTCCTGCTGCTCGCCGTGCTGATGGCGACGGTGCGGATGCCGCGTGCCCCGCGCATCACCGACCTGCCGTCCGGCTCGGCCAGGGGTGGCTGGCGGCAGTTGCTGGGAAACCGGGCGATGGTGCAGTTGTGCCTGCTGGGCTTCGTGCTGTTCTTCGCCTGCTACGGCCAGTTCGAGTCCGGCCTGAGCGCCTACGGCGTGGAGGCCGCCGGGATATCCACGTCCACGCTGGGCACCGCGCTCGCCGCCAACACGATGATGATCGTCGTGGCGCAGTTCGCCGTGCTGAAGCTGGTCGAGCGGCGGCGCCGCTCGCGGGTGATCGCGGTGGTCGGTCTGATCTGGACCGTGGCCTGGCTGGCGGCGGGGTACGCGGGTCTCGGACACGGCAGCCAGGAGATGGCCACGGCCGCGTTCGTCTCCACGTACGCGCTGTTCGGGCTGGGTGAGGCGATGCTGTCGCCGACCGTGGCCCCGCTCGTCGCCGATCTGGCGCCGGAGGGCATGGCCGGGCAGTACAACTCCGCTTTCGCACTGGTCAAGCAGTTGGCGATGGCGGTCGGGCCGGCCGTCGGCGGACCGCTGGGGGCCTCGCTGCACGGCCCGTACATCGTGACGTTCCTGCTGTTCTCGGTGGCGATCAGCGTGCTGGCGCTGCGGCTGGGCCGTCGGCTCACGCCCGCGCAGGACCACCCGTGGGCCGCGGCGGCCAAGAGCCGGGTCGTGGCGCGGGGCGGTACTCCGGCGGAGTCGGTCAGCGCATAGGGAGTAAGAGGTGAGAAGCGGAAGGGCCGGGAGCACATCGCGTGCTTCCGGCCCTTCCGCATGTACAGGGCCCGCGCCATGTTCAGGGCTAGCGCTTCGGGAGCAGGAACTCGCACCAGACCGCCTTGCCGCCGCCCGGTGTCCGGCGGGAGCCCCAGCCCGAGGCGATGGTGGCGACGATGTCGATGCCACGGCCGGACTCGTCGGCCGGTTCCGCGCGGCGGCGGCGCGGGAGGTGGTCGTCCCCGTCGGTGACCTCGATGAGCAGGCGGCGGTCGGTGCGGCGCAGTCTCAGCCGCATGGGCGGGGTGCCGTGCTGGAGGGAGTTGGCGACCAGTTCGCTGGTGGCCAGGACGCCGAGGTCGTGCAGTTCGGTGGGGAAGCGCCAGCTCGTGAGCACGCCGGAGGCGAAGGCGCGGGCGCGCGGGGCGGCCTCGACTCCGCCGAGGAGGTCCAGGGCCGCGTTGCGGAAGAGGTCGGCCGCGGGGCCGGTGCGGGCCGGGTGCTGGAGGACGAGGACGGCCACGTCGTCGTCGTGGTCGGCGGTGACGCCGGCCGAGCGGACCAGGCGGTCGCAGACGACCTGGGGGGTGCCGGTGGCGCCGGAGAGGGCGCGTGCCAGGGCGGCGATGCCCTCGTCGAGGTCCTGGTCGCGCCGTTCGACCAGGCCGTCCGTATAGAGGACGGCCGTGGCGCCGGGGCCGAGGGGGACGGAGCCGGAGGAGTGCACCCAGCCGCCGGTGCCCAGCGGGGGTCCGGTGGGTTCGTCGGCGCGCAGGACCTCGCCGTTCTCGTCGCGGACGAGGATCGGCAGGTGACCGGCCGAGGCGTAGACCAGGCGGCCCTCGTTGGGGTCGTGGACGGCGTAGACGCAGGTGGCGATCTGGTTGGCGTCGATCTCCACGGCCAGGCCGTCGAGGAGCTGGAGGACCTCGTGCGGGGGGAGGTCGAGGCGGGCGTAGGCGCGGACGGCGGTGCGGAGCTGGCCCATGACGGCGGCGGCGCGGACGCCCCGGCCCATGACGTCGCCGATGACGAGGGCGGTTCGTCCGCCGCCGAGGGTGATGACGTCGTACCAGTCGCCGCCGACCGCGGCCTCGGTGCCGCCGGGCTGGTAGGTCGCGGCCACGCGCAGGTCGTCGGGTTCCTCGAGGTCCTGGGGGAGCAGGGAGCGCTGGAGGGTGACGGCGGTCTCGCGCTGGGTGCGCTCGCTGGCGCGCAGGCGTTCGGCGGCCTCGGCGTGGTCGGTGACGTCGGTGGCGAAGACGAGTACGCCCGCGTCGCGGTCACCGTGTCCGGTGACCGGGGTGCAGGTGAACGTGTAGGAGCGGCCGTCGACGGCCTTGCGGGACTTCAGCGTGCGGGGTCTGCCGCTGCGCAGCACCTGGTCGAGCAGGGGGAGGAGGCCCAGCTCGGCGAGTTCGGGGAGGGTGTCGCGGGCCGGGGCGCCGGGCGGGCGGGGGCCGAAGGCGGTGACGTAGGCGTCGTTGACGTGGGCGACGCGGTGGTCGGGGCCGTGGACGAGGGCGACGAGGGCCGGGACGTGGTCGAGGACCTCGCGCGTGGGCAGTTCGTCGACGGCGGAGGCGGGGTGTCCGGCGCGGGCGGCGGGCACGGGGCTCTCGCTCCGCCGGTCCGGGGGGACCGTCTGCTCGGTCCGCGCTGCGGCGCGGCGCTGCGTTCCGGGGAGCCGGGCGCTCCAGCGCGTGAAGTTCACAGTGGGGAAAGCCTCGTGTGTGCTGAGGGCGGGCTGTTGCCCGTCCGAGGATGTGGAGCAGTCTGGCAGGTGGCCGTCCGCGGCGACATCCGTCAGACGCCCCTGCCGTCCGGGGAGTTCCCGGCTCCGGTCAGGACGACCCCTTCGGGGGGTCCGGGTGCCGCCGTGGGGGTTTTCCACCGGCCGCGAGTTCGAACTCCGCCCGCGGGTGTTCGAGTGAGCCGAGGGAGACGATCTCCCGTTTGAAGAGTCCGGCGAGGGTCCATTCGGCGAGCACGCGGGCCTTGCGGTTGAAGGTGGGCACGCGGCTGAGGTGGTAGGCGCGGTGGAGGAGCCAGGCGGGGCGGCCCTTGAGCCTGCGCCCGTACACCTGGGCGACGCCCTTGTGCAGGCCGAGGGAGGCGACCGAGCCGAGCTGCCGGTGGGAGTAGGTGCGCAGGGGCTCGCCGCGCAGGGTGTGCACGATGTTGTCGCCGACGACCCTGGCCTGGCGCAGGGCGTGCTGGGCGTTGGGCGCGGTGGTGGCGCCGGGTGCGGTGGCGGTGACGTCGGGTACGGCGGCGGCGTCGCCCGCGGCCCAGGCGTGCTCGGTGCCCTCGACGGCGAGCTGGGCGGTGCAGCGCAGCCGGCCCCGCGGGTCGAGGGGCAGGTCGGTGGCGGCGAGCAGCGGGTGGGGTTTGACGCCGGCGGTCCAGACGACGGTGCGGGTGGGGAACCGGCGGCCGTCGCTGAGTACGGCGACACGGTCGGCGCAGGAGTCGAGGCGGGTGTTCAGCAGCACCTGGATGTTGCGGCGGCGCAACTGGGTGACGGTGTGGCGGCCCAGTTCGGGGCCGACCTCGGGCAGGACCCGGTCGGTGGCCTCCACCAGGACCCACTTCATGTCCTCGGGGCGGAGGTTGGGGTAGTAGCGGGCGGCGTAGCGGGCCATGTCCTCCAGCTCGCCGAGGGCCTCGACCCCGGCGTAGCCGCCGCCGACGAAGACGAAGGTGAGGGCGGCGTCGCGCAGGGCGGGGTCGCGGGTGGAGGAGGCGATGTCCATCTGTTCGATGACGTGGTTGCGCAGCCCGATGGCCTCCTCGACGGTCTTGAACCCGATGCCGTGCTCGGCGAGGCCCGGCACCGGCAGGGTGCGGGAGACGGAGCCGGGGGCGAGGACGAGTTCGTCGTAGTGGAGGAGCTCGGCGGCGCGGCCCTGCTGTTCGGTGGCGAGGGTGGTGACGGCCGCGGTGCGTACGGCGTGGTCGACGGCGGTGACCTCGCCGATGACGACGCGGCACCCGGGCAGGACGCGGCGCAGGGGGACGACGACATGGCGCGGGGAGAGCGAGCCGGCGGCCGCCTCGGGGAGGAACGGCTGGTAGGTCATATAGGGGTCGGGGCTGACCAGGATGATCTCGACGTCACCCCGTCTGACCTGCCGTTTCAGTTTCCGCTGGAGACGCAGGGCGGTGTACATGCCGACGTGTCCCCCGCCGACGACCAGAATGCGCGCGCGTTCCTTCACCATCCCATGACGCACCCGGCGCTGGTGTTTGTCCACAGCCTCGGCAATTTGTGTGACCGGCGGCCGGATGCGCGGGGGCACGGAATCCGGACATAAATGGCTCGTACTCCGATCGAGGGGCGCACTGTGCGGAACCTACCCCTTCTGAATTGACTCCCGCTCAACTATGTTCGTGTGTCGACGGGGTGCGGGAGGGTCGTCGAGGGGGTCGCCGGGTGCGGGCCCGCTCAGGGACCGGCGCCAGTTTTCCGCGCGCTCCGGAATCAGTGGCGGGGAGAGTCTCCGGGGGGAGACGTCATTACCGGGGGAACACATGCATGTTCAGGACACGCACTGGTCGACGGCGGCTCTCGCGTCCGGCGGCGGACGGTCGGGCGGTTCTCGTCCGGCGCCGCTGCGGGTGGACGCGCAGCGCAATCTGGAGCACGTGCTGAGGGCGGCGCGTGAGGTGTTCGGCGAGCTGGGGTACGGCGCGCCGATGGAGGACGTGGCGCGGCGGGCGCGGGTCGGGGTCGGCACGGTGTACCGGCGCTTTCCCAGCAAGGACGTGCTGGTGCGGCGGATCGCCGAGGAGGAGACCGCGCGGCTGACCGAGCAGGCGCGGGCCGCGCTCGGGCAGGAGGACGAGCCCTGGTCGGCCCTGTCCCGCTTCCTGCGCACCTCGGTGGCGTCCGGCGCGGGCCGGCTGCTGCCGCCGCAGGTGCTGCGGGTGGGGGTCGCGGAAGACGGTGCCGGCACGGTGGCCGAGGAGGCGCGGGTGCCGCAGCAGCGGTCCCAGGCCGGTGCCGGGGAGCTGCGGCTGGTGGACGGGGACCGCGCGGGCGGCGAGGTCGGTACGGCGGCGCTGCTGGACGTGGTCGGACAACTGGTGGAGCGGGCCCGTGCGGCCGGGGAGCTGCGGGCCGACGTGTCCGTCTCCGACGTGCTGCTGGTGATCGCCACGGCGGCTCCCTCGCTGCCCGACGCGGCACAGCAGGCGGCCGCCTCCACCCGGCTGCTGGACATCCTGCTGGAGGGGCTGCGGTCCCGGCCCGCGTAGTGCGCGCGCGGCCCTCGGCACGCTGAACGCCGGTACGAGGCCCGCTTGTTCGGATCTGTTGCGAGCGGATGGTGAAACTTCCGCCCGGATGAGTGACGGGTCCGACGAGCGGACCGGCGGCGAAAGTGGGTATGGCACGCTGAGCCCGTAAAGGATTGGGCTGTGCCGGTGTCGGGGGCTTTACGCGATGGGCGTTGACGGGTGGGACGGCGCGCGCGCCGACGGTGGTGACGCGGAGGCCGGGGAACTGACCTCGCCTCAGGTGCCGAGCCAGGGCGGCCGGGCCGCCTCGGGCGGGGACCGGACCGCGAGGAGCCTGCCGGCCCAGCGCGAGGGCAGCGTCCTTCCGCCCCCGCGTGACGCGGCTCCGGCCGACGGCGAGTTGATCGAGCGGATGCGCGCCGGGGACGACTCGGCGTACGAGGAGTTGTACCGGCGCCACGCGGACGCGGTGCGACGCTACGCGCGTACCTGCTGCCGGGACGGGCACACCGCCGACGACCTGACGGCCGAGGTCTTCGCGCGCATGCTCCAGGCGGTGCGCGGCGGTTCGGGTCCCGAGTACGCGGTGCGCGCCTATCTGCTGACCTCGGTGCGCCGGGTCGCCGCGCACTGGACGCAGTCCGCCAAGCGCGAGCATCTCGTGGACGACTTCGCGGTGTTCGCGCAGGCGGCGTCCCGGGCCGCCGAGGTGGCCGACGACACCGGGTCCCTGGGAGCCTTCGGCGCCGATCTGGGTGCCGACGTGCGCGCGATGCACGAGGCCGAACAGACCCTGGCCATGCAGGCGTTCCGCTCGCTGCCCGAGCGCTGGCAGGCCGTGCTCTGGCACACCGAGGTGGAGGACGAGTCGCCCAGCGAGGTGGCCGTGCTGTTCGGGCTCGACGCCAACGGCACGCGCGTGCTGGCAAGTCGGGCCCGTGAGGGGCTGAAGCAGGCGTACCTCCAGGCGCACGTCAGCGCGACGCTGGTGAACGACGAGGAGTGCGCGCGCTACGCCGACCAGCTCGGTGGCTACGCGCGTCGCAAGCTGCGTGTCCGGGCCGAGCGCGGGCTGCGCAAGCACCTGGAGGAGTGCGCCAAGTGCCGTCTGGCGGCCGCCCAGATCGAGGAGGTGGCCGGCGGGATTCCGGCCGTCGTCCCGATCGCGGTCATCGGCTGGTTCGGCGCCGCCGGGTACGCCAAGGCGCTCGGTGTCATCGCCGGTGGCGCGGGCGTGGGCGCGGCGGGTGCCGCCGCTGCCGCGACCGGGTCCACGGGCGGCGCGGCGGGCGGTGGCGCGGCCTCGGAGGGGCTGGGCGCGCCCGTGAAGGCGGGGATCGCCACGGGTGTGGTGGCGGTGGCCGCGGCGGTCGTCGCGCTGGCGCTGGTGAACGACAGCCGGCCCGCCAAGGAGATCGCCGAGCCGTCGCCGTCCGCGCCGGTGATCCGGCAGACCCCGGCGCCCGAGCCCCCGCCGTCCGGGCGGAAGCCCGAGCCCGCGCCCCCGGCCGCCCCGCCCGCCCCCGCCGCCCCGGCGGAGAAGCCGGCGCCCGAGCCGAAGCCCACGCCGAAGCCGACGCCCAAGCCCACCCCGCCCCCGAAACCGGCACCCACTCCCACCCCGACGCCCACCCCGGCACCCCCGAAGCCGAAGCCGACCCCCACTCCGACCCCCACCCCTCCGCCGCCGCCTCCGCCCGCTCCCGAGGTCTACGATATGAGCGAGCTGAGCTACGACGTGCTGGGTGACGGCAGCGACCCGGAGGTGCGGCTCGGCGAGAGCAGTTGGGTGTGGCAGCGCTACGGCATGTCGATCGGCGGCGAGCGCTACTCCACCGGTGTCACGGTGCACGGGGACTCCTCCGTGACCGTCGACCTCAACCGCGAGTGCACCGCCTACGACGCGTCGGTCGGCGTGGACGACATGACGCTGGGCCTCGGCAAGGTCGCCTTCGCGGTGTACGGGGACGGTGCGCGGCTCTGGCAGTCCGGCACCGTCTCGGGCGGCGACCCGGCGGTCCCGGTCCATGTGAACCTGACCGGCCGGAAGACGGTGCGGCTGGTGGCGGAGTCCAGGGGCGGGGCCTTCGACCAGGCGGCCCTGGCGGACTGGGCGAGGTCCCGCTTCTCCTGCGCTTAGGGCGGCGGCGTTAGGGCCTGCCCGCCCGCAGGGCCCCCCGCTGCGGGGCGATGCCCGCCGGGACGGCGCGGGCGCGGGCCGGGGTGCCGGTCCAGCAGGTGCCGCGGCGGGCCAGGAGGCGGCCGAGCCAGAGTTCCAGGGAGACGAGGTCGGCCAGGCCGTCCAGCGGGAGGGGTTCGCCGGCCGCGGCCTCCCGGACGGCCTTGCGGACCACGCGGGCCTCGACCAGGCCGGCGTCGGCGAGCAGCGGGGTGTCGAAGAGGTCGACCAGGGAGTCGGCGGCCAGGCGCAGCCCGGCTCTCGCCGCTGCGGCCGAGGAGGCGTGGGACGGGGTGCCCCAGCCGGGCGGGAGGTCGGTGACCCCGGCGCCCTCCAGCACCGTGCGCAGTACGGCGGCGCGGGCGCCGGGTCGGACGCGCAGCGCCTCGGGGAGGTCGCGGCAGGCGCGGACGACCTGGTTGTCGAGGAAGGGGGCGTGCAGCCGCTGGGAGCGGACCTCGGCTGCCTGTTCGAGGACGCGGAGGTCGGCCGCGTGCCGGGCGAGGACGGTACGGGCGCGGAACTCGCCGGGTCTCTGTCCGGGGCCGCCGGCCGCCCGGTCGGCGCCGGTCTGGAGCAGAACCGATACTTCGGCCAGTGCTTCCCCCGTGAGCCACCGGGCGGCCGGTCCGGGTCTCGCCCAGGTCAGCGCGGCGAGCGAGGCGCCGACCGGCCCCTTGGGCTCGTCGAACCGGCGCCGCATCAGCCGCTCGGCCAGCGCCTCGAGCCCGGTGCGGTACGGGGTACGGGACAGTCGCCGGGCGGCGCCGTACACGCGCGCGGGGACCAGGACCGAGCCGTCGGCGCGGGTGAGGGCGGCGACCGGGCGGACCAGATGGCGCCGCTGACGGTCCAGCAGCAGGTCGGCCAGGCGGGCGGGGTGGGCGTCCAGTACCTGGCGGGCGCCGTGGCCGGTGAAGTGGTCGGCGCTGCCCGCCGCGAGCCGGGCGCGGTGCCGGGCAGCGGTGACCAGGGAGGGGCCGGGCTCGTCGGTGAGGGGTCCTTCGAGGTCGGCGTAGGGCAGCGTGTCCTCGGCGCCGGTGACCACCACGTGGTGCAGGCGCGGGTTGGCCGCGAGGGCGCCCGCGCGTTCCACCTCGGCCTCGCGGCCGCCGACGGCGAGGTCGTTGAAGGTGACGGCGAGCAGTCGCTCGCCCGCGCCGGTGCCGTGCCCGAGAAGGGTGCCGGGTCTGCCGGGCAGCCCTGCGGCGAGCAGCGCCAGGGTGCCGGAGGCGGGGCCGCCGGAGAGGTCGGCGCCGATGCCGGGCACCGGCATGCCGCGCGCCGCCCGCCGTTCGGCCGGGCCCATGCCGGGCACCGGGCCGGGGTCGAGTCCGGGGACGTGCCGGGGCGCTGCGAGCCGGACTCGTACGGCTTCCACCAGGGCGTCCCGTACGGCGTCCACCGCGCGGTCGGGGTCGGCGGGGGGCGCGGCGACGGCGAGGGAGGCGACCGGCTCGTAGCCGACGATCTCGCGCGCCCCGGCGCGCAGCACCAGCGCGTGGCCGGGCGCGACGCGGCGTACGCCCTCGTAGGGGGTGGTGTCGCGCAGCGCGGCCGGGACCTCGGGGGCGGCGAGGAGGGCGGCGAGATGACCGAAGTCGAGGTTGGCCTCGGTGAGGTCGGCGAGCGGGAGGGCGGCGGTGGCGTAGGCGGTGCCGCCGTCCCAGGGGGCGTGGAAGACCGGGCGGGCGCCGGCGAGGTCGCCGCAGACGGTGATGCGGCGGCCGGCCTGGACGACGGCGGTGTAGCTGCCGGGCCAGGCGGTCAGATGGCGCAGGGCGCCGCCGCGGGCGGTGAACAGGCCGCGCCGCAGCTCCTCGTCGGAGGCGCCGCAGATGCCGAGGACGGCGATGCGGTTCTGCGCGTCGGCGTGGACCACGCGGACCTCGTCGGGGCGCCAGTCGCCCACGGCCCACAGCGGATCGGGGTCACCCCACAGGAGTTGGGAGCCGACGGGGCGCAGCGTCTCGCCCTCGTACCCGGTGGCGCCCGCGGAGTCTGCGGCGCCCAGGGCGCGCGCGGCGGTGCTGCTCCAACCCACCAACCACCGCATCGACGCCTCCACAGGCTGTGGACCACCAGAGCACCGCACGAACCGGACCCATGCTGCCATGAAGAACGCGCCGGGGAAGGGTGGTGGCGCCGCCTTCGATCGAGGGAAATCAGCAGGAAACACGGCAGGACCCGACGCGCCGCCGGGATACGACAGGGCGCGGCGGGCAGGATGAACTCCCGCGCTGCCTCGGGAGGATGAGCAGCGGGAGCGATGCGAATGCGCCCCGCTTCACTCCCCTGGAACCACCTTCGCGCCCTCAAGTGCCATGGTGGGAACGGGAATGACGGAACCGGAACGGCGGCTGTTTTCGGCCAAATTGGCGACAGGGCAAGGGATTTGAGCACGCTCCGTACAGGCCCTGCGGAGCGCACGGCGGTCCGGTGAGCGCGCACGGCCCGGGAGGCGGGCGACGCCTCCCGGACCGGTCCGCCACCCGCGGGGATGTAGGTGGCGGCGTCCCCCAGCCCACTGGACTCAAGTACAGCGGGCCGACCCACGCAATGCCATGGAACCGCTCCCCCGGTGGCCGGAGTAGAGCGCACGGACAGGCGCACGGCCACACGCGCGGGGGCACGCCGCGACAGTCCGTGCACGGTGCGTACAGGGCCGTACTCCCGTACGGACCGCAATCACGCCATCCGGAACAATGCCCCTTAACGCTTGGGATCCGGCGAACTACGCTGTGTTTACGAATGCCGCGTGGTTATGCCAGCGGGGCAGCCGTCTGTGTCGAGGGGTGGCGCATGTCCAGGGAGCAACGCGGGCCGAACGAGAAACTCGGCGCCGTTCTCGCCCTCGCGGGAATCAGCAACGCGGGCCTCGCGCGCCGTGTCAACGACCTGGGCGCGCAGCGAGGGCTGACGCTTCGGTACGACAAGACCTCGGTCGCGCGCTGGGTGTCGAAGGGGATGGTGCCGCAGGGTGCGGCGCCGCATCTGATCGCGGCCGCGATCGGGCAGAAGCTCGGCCGGCCGGTGCCGCTGCACGAGATCGGCCTCGCCGACGCCGACCCCGCGCCCGAGGTGGGCCTCGCCTTCCCCCGGGACGTGGGGCAGGCGGTGCGTTCGGCGACCGACCTGTACCGCCTCGACCTGGCCGGACGCCGTGCCGGGACCGGTGGCATCTGGCAGTCGCTGGCGGGGTCGTTCGCGGTGAGCGCCTACGCGACGCCCGCCTCCCGGTGGCTGATAACCCCCGCCGACAGTTCGGTCGAGCGGGAGGCGAACTCCGCCGAGGGCGCCGCCGCACCGATCAAAGTCGGCCACAGCGATGTGCAGAAGCTCCGGGAGGCCGCCGAGGACGCCCGGCGCTGGGACTCCAAGTACGGGGGCGGTGACTGGCGTTCGTCCATGGTGCCGGAGTGCCTCAGGGTGGAGGCGGCCCCGCTGCTGCTGGGCTCCTACTCCGACGAGGTGGGCCGCGCCCTGTTCGGCGCGGGCGCGGAGCTGACCCGGCTCGCGGGGTGGATGGCCTTCGACACCGGCCAGCAGGAGGCGGCCCAGCGGTACTACATCCAGGCGCTCCGGCTGGCCCGCGCGGCGGCCGACGTCCCGCTCGGCGGCTACGTACTCGCCTCCATGTCGCTCCAGGCGACCTACCGGGGCTTCGGCGACGAGGGCGTCGACCTCGCCCAGGCCGCCCTGGAGCGCAACCGGGGGCTGGCCACCGCGCGCACGATGAGCTTCTTCCGGCTGGTCGAGGCGAGAGCGCACGCACGCGCGGGCGACGCGCACGCGGCCGGCGCCGCCCTGAAGTCGTCCGAGGGCTGGCTGGAGCGGTCCAGGGAGGGCGACAGCGACCCCACCTGGCTCGGCTTCTACGGCTACGACCGCTTCGCCGCCGATGCCGCCGAGTGCTACCGCGACCTCAAGGCACCCCGCCAGGTGCGCCGCTTCACCGAGCAGGCGCTGTCCCAGCCGACGGAGGAGTTCGTGCGTTCGCACGGGCTGCGGCTGGTGGTCTCGGCGGTGGCCGAGCTGGAGTCGGGAAACCTGGACGCGGCCTGCGAGCAGGGCGTACGGGCGGTCGAGGTGGCCGGCCGTATCTCCTCCGCGCGCACCACCGAGTACGTCAAGGACCTCCTGCACCGCCTGGAGCCCTACGGGGACGAGCCCCGGGTCGTGGAACTGCGCGAACGGGCCCGCCCGCTGCTGATGGCACCCGCCTAGGGCACAAGCCCGCTGCCGCGCGGTTTGAAGGCGTTGTCAGTGGCGCAGTGCACTATCGAGGCCGGGAGGTGGTGCAGGTGCGGGCGGACGCGTACGACTGCGATGTGCTGGTGGTCGGTGGCGGCATCGTCGGGCTGTCGACGGCGTACGCCCTGACGCGCGCCGCTCCCGGTACGCGGGTCACCGTGCTGGAGAAGGAGCCCGGCCCGGCCCGCCATCAGACGGGCCGCAACAGCGGGGTGGTCCACAGCGGGATCTACTACCGGCCGGACTCGCTCAAGGCGCGGTACGCGGTGCGCGGCGCCGCCGAGATGATCAAGTTCTGCGCGGAGTACGGCATCGACCACTCCGTCACCGGCAAGCTGATCGTCGCCACCGACCGCGCCGAGCTGCCCCGGCTGCACGCCCTGGTGCAGCGCGGCCGGGAGAACGGCATCCCGGTCCGGGAGCTGGGCGCCGCCCAGATCGCCGAGTACGAGCCGGAGGTGCGCGGCCTGGCCGCGATCCACGTCGGCACGACCGGCGTGTGCGACTTCACGGCCGTCGCCCGCCAACTGGCCCGTGCCTCCGGCGCCGAGATCCGCTACGGCTCACGGGTCGTCCGGGTGGACCGGCGCCCCGACCGGGGCGTGGCGGTGCTGACCTCGGCCGGCCAGGTGGTCCGCGCACGCGTGCTGGTGAACTGCGCGGGGCTGTACTGCGACGAGCTGGCCCGCCTCACCGGGGACGAGCCGGGCGTGCGGATCGTGCCGTTCCGGGGGGAGTACTACGAGCTGGCGCGGCCGGAGCTGGTGCGCGGCCTGGTGTACCCGGTGCCCGACCCGGCGTTCCCGTTCCTCGGCGTCCATCTGACCAAGGGGCTCGACGGGGGCGTGCACGTGGGCCCCAACGCGGTCCCGGCGCTGGCCCGCGAGGGGTACGGCTGGGGCGTGGTCCGCCCGCGCGAGCTGGCGGGCACCGCGAGCTGGCCCGGCACGTGGGCGCTGGCCCGGCGGCACTGGCGGTACGGCGCGGGCGAGCTGTACCGGTCGGTGTCCAAGGGGGCCTTCCTGGACGCGGTGCGCCGTCTGGTGCCCGGTGTGGAGGAACGGGACCTGGTGCGGGCGCCCGCCGGGGTGCGCGCGCAGGCGGTGACGCGGGACGGGACGCTGGTCGACGACTTCCTCATCCGCGAGGGCCCCCGCGCGGTGCACGTCCTGAACGCCCCGTCCCCGGCGGCCACCGCGTCCCTGCCCATCGGCCGCGAGGTGTCCCGCCGGACGCTCGGGATGCTGCGGGACCTTTGACGTGGCGCTTCCGTCCGGCGGGGCGCGCCTCCGCCGCCGCGGAGCCCCCGTGACCGACCGCACGGCCCCCAGCGGCCGGGGCCGGCCCGGTGGAGCGCCTAAAATCGGACCCACTGTGTCTGACTCCGTGAACACCCCCGAAGCCACCCGGCCCGCCGACGCCGAGCCGCGCACCGCGCGGCCCGCGGAGCCCGGACCGTCCGCCCGGACCTCCCGGAGCAAGGGCGAGCCCCGGTTCCCCGACGGGCCGCAGCCCGACCCCGCCGGATCGCACTTCGAGCGGCGCATCCGCAGCTTCCAGCCCCGGCGCAGCCGGGTCACCACCGGCCAGGGCGAGGCACTGGCCCGGCTGTGGCCGCAGTGGGGGCTGGACATCGACGGGCAGCGGGTCATCGACCTCGCGGAGCTGTTCGGCAACGCGAACCCGGTCGTGCTGGAGATCGGCTTCGGCATGGGCGAGGCCACCGCGCAGATGGCGGCGGCCGCCCCGGACACCCACATCCTCGCCGTGGACGTGCACACCCCCGGCCAGGGCAATCTGCTGAACCTGGCCGAGCAGGGCGGGCTGACCAACGTCCGGGTCGGCAACGGCGACGCGATCATCCTGCTGCGGGAGATGCTCACCCCCGACTCCCTCGACGGGCTCCGCGTCTACTTCCCCGACCCCTGGCCGAAGAAGCGGCACCACAAGCGGCGGTTGATCCAGCCCGAGTTCCTGAGCCTGGCCGCGACCCGGCTGGCGCCCGGCGCGATCGTGCACTGCGCGACGGACTGGGAGCCGTACGCCGAGCAGATGCTGGAGGTGCTCACCGCGCACCCGGACTTCGAGAACACCCGGGCGGACGGCGGGTACGCGCCGCGCCCCGCGTTCCGGCCGCTGACCCGGTTCGAGGGCCAGGGTCTGGACAAGGGCCATGTCGTGAACGACCTGCTGTTCCGCCGCGTACCGCACCAGAACCCGTAACTCGTCGCGGGCCGCGAAGCCCGAGGCCGTACGGCCCGGTCACCGTTAGGGTCGATGCTGTGGCCATCAGTTCCCCGTACCCGTCCCACACCTCCGGCGACGGACCCCGGCCGCCCTGGTGGCGGCGGGAGTGGGTGCGTCACGGGGCGCTGGCCGCGCTGCTGGCGCTCTCGGGGCTCGTGATCCTGGCGCTGGTGCGCCGGCAGACCGGCACGGAGGGCTTCCTCGTCGGACTGGGGCTGGCCGTGGTGCCGGTGCCCTGGCTGACCGCGGCGTTCCGCTGGCTGGACCGGGTACGGCCCGGACCCTGGCGGAACCTGCTGTTCGCGTTCGCGTGGGGGGCCTGCGCGGCGGCGCTGATCGCCATCGTCGCCAACAGCTTCGCCACCCACTGGATCGCCACCGCGACCGCGGACCCCTCCGGCGCGGACACGCTCGGCGCGACGGTGATAGCGCCGGTGGTGGAGGAGTCGGCCAAGGCCGCCGCCGTACTGCTGGTGTTCGTCTTCCGCAGACGGGACTTCACCGGACCGGTCGGCGGCGCGGCGATAGCCGGGGTGACCGCGACCGGCTTCGCGTTCACCGAGAACATCCTCTACCTGGGCAACGCCTTCGGCACCGACCAGTCCATCGGCACCACGGGCCTCGTCTCCGTGACCGCCGCGACCTTCTTCGTGCGCGCGGTGATGTCGCCGTTCGCGCACCCCCTGTTCACCGTGCTCACCGGCATCGGCTTCGGCCTGGCCGCGCTCCCCCGCAGGCGGCGGCCGGTGCTGCGGGTGCTCTTCCCGGTGGGCGGGCTGCTGCTCGCGATGGGCATGCACGCCCTGTGGAACGGCTCGGCCGCCTTCGGCCAGTTCGGCTTCCTCGTCGTCTACGGCGGCTTCATGGTCCCCGCGTTCGGGCTGCTGACCTGGCTGCTGATCCGCTCGCGGCAGCGTGAACTGCGCGTGGCCCGTGAGGAACTGCCCGTCTACGTCCACGCCGGCTGGCTCGGCCCCGCCGAACCCTTCGCCCTCGGTTCGCTGCGCGCCCGCCGCCTGGCCCGCGACCACGCCCGCCGCTTCTTCGGCGGCCGCCCGGCCGCCCGCGCGGTGGTCCGCTACGAGAGCGACGCCACCGAACTGGCCCTGCTGCGCCACCGCGCCCGGGCCGGCCGCGTCGGCACCGACTTCGCCGCCCGGGAACGGGAACTCCTGGCCGCCCTGTGGCAGCGCCGGGACTCCTCGCGCCCCGCCCTGGAGTACGCGGCCCGTGTGACGGCCCCGCCGCCCAGGCCGGTCCCGTACTGGCAGCGGTACGGGCACCCGGCACCCCCGTACGCCGGGTACAACCCGTACCGCTCATAGGGACCGGGTCAGGCCGAAGCCTCCGTGAGGCGGTCCAGCTCCGCCGTGGTGAGCGTCAGCTCCGCCACGTCCAGCAGGGCCGGGAGCTGGTCGACCGTGCGGGCCGAGGCGATGGGGGCGGCGACCGTGGGCTGGGCGGCGAGCCAGGCGAGGGCGACCGTGGCGGCAGCGGTGTCGTGGGCGGCCGCGACCTCGTCCAGCGCCGTCAGGACCTTCTGGCCGCGCTCGGAGTCCAGGTGCTTGGCGGCCGAACCTGCGCGGGCGCTGTCGACCGTCGCGCCGGGGCGGTACTTGCCGGTGAGGAAGCCGGAGGCGAGCGCGAAGTACGGGACGGCCGACAGTCCCTCGCGGGCGGCGACGTCCTGGAGCGGGCCCTCGTAGGTGTCGCGGGAGACCAGGTTGTAGTGGGGCTGGAGGGCGACGTACCGGGCCAGGCCCGCGCGGTCGGAGAAGTCCAGGGACTCCTTCAGCCGCTCGGCGCTGATGTTGGAGGCGCCGATGTAGCGGACCTTGCCCGCCCGCACCAGCTCGTCCAGCGCGCCGATGATCTCCTCGACCGGCACGTCGGGCTGGTCGAAGTGGGTGTAGTACAGGTCGATGTGGTCGGTGCCGAGGCGGCGCAGGGAGGCGTCGGCGGCGGCCTTGATGTTGGCGGCGGTCAGGCCCTGGTAGTCGGGGTGCTGGCTGACCTTGGTGGCGATGACGACCTGGTCGCGGTTGCCCCGCGCCCGCACCCACTCGCCGATGATCGTCTCCGACTCGCCGCCCTTGTTGCCCTCGGCCCAGGCCGAGTAGGAGTCGGCGGTGTCGACGAAGTTGCCGCCCGCCGCGGCGTAGGCGTCCAGGACGGCGAAGGACGTGTCCCGGTCGGCGGTCCAGCCGAAGACGTTGCCGCCGAGGGCGAGCGGGAAGACCTCGAGGGAGGAGGAACCGAGTTTGCGCAGAGAAGCAGTCATGTCTCTTCTCAACGATCACTCGGGTCCCGCCCATTCCGGTTCCGGGCAAGGACCCGGTCAAACTCCGGCCGGGTACCTCAGGGGGTGAGTCCCTTGCCGCGCAGCCAGGCGCCGGGGTCGATGCCGGTGGGCTGGCCGCCGGGGTGGACCTCCAGGTGGAGGTGCGCGCCGGTGACGTTGCCGGTGGCGCCGACGCGGCCGATGACCTCGCCGGTGGAGACCTTCTGACCGGTGCTGACGTTGATCGAGGACTGGTGGCAGAACCAGAGCTCGGTGCCGTCGTCGAGGGTGAGGATCGTGCGGTAGCCGTAGGCGCCGGCCCAGCCCGCCTCGGTGATCGTGCCGCTGTGCACGGCCTTGATCAGCGTGCCCGTGGGCGCGGCGAAGTCGAGACCGGTGTGGTAGCCGGAGGACCACAGCGCCCCGGCCTGCCCGAAGGTCGAGGTGATCGTGTACGAGGAGGTCGGCAGCGTGTACTGCTTGGCCAGCGTGGCCAGGCGTGCCGCCTCGGCCTTCTTCTCGGCGTCGGCCTCCGCCCGCTCCTTGGCGTCGGCGGCCTTCGCGGCGGCTTCCTTCGCGGCCTTGGCGGCGGCGTCGGCGGCCTGCTGGTCGGCCTTGGCGACGGCCGCGGCGGTAGCCCGGCTGTCGGCCTTGCTCTGCTGCCGCTCGGCCTGGGCCATGATCCGGCTGCGCAGCGCCTCGCCCGCGTCGGAGGCGGAGTCGTCACTGGCGGCGGTCGCCGTGGCCGTGGCGAGGGAGGCGGCGGGCGCGTCCGTGTGGTGCCCGTCGATCAGGGAGTCCACGGAGGGCAGGTCGGGCATGGCGATGGACACGGGCGGCTTGCCGGTGTTGGCGCTCGCCATGCCACCCGCGCCGACGGCGGCTATGACGCCGACGCCGAGGACGGTGGAGCTGCGGGCGAGTCCGCCGCCGCGCTGCTTGGCCACCCGGTGGCGGCCGCGTACGGGGGGCAGGGACTCCTCGGTGGGATTCCACTCCTCCCACGCGTCGCCTTCCGCGCGGGGGGCGCCGTAGGCGAAGGGCTCACTCGCGTCCGGCGCGAACGGGGCTTGTGGGGCAGGCCGGTTGGACGCCACGCGGGCGCACTCCTCTCCTCCTCCGCCTACCGGGTTAGCTGACGGGTTCGGAGCAGGAAGGTCTCCTACGCGCGTAAACCCGGCGTGCTCCGAGAGCGGTGCACGGCGGACTGGGCGCGATTCACCCCAAGTTGGTGGGTCCCCGGTTCCCTTGCGGGATTCGGCGTGTGCGCACGGCGCCGTCTCTGCTGACGGCTGTAACGACCGCACTGCGTTATCGAACGTTAATAGACACGCACACCGGATTCCAAGCCCGTTCGGCTTGATCGTTAACGTTCCCGACGGGGACGTACGCACCAGGAACGGCGCGAACGGGGCGAGTTGACCGCGCTTCAGGAGTCACAGCGGTTTTGATGGTGACTCAGAAGCGCTGCACTGAGCGGCCATTGCGTCACTTTGGGTAGTTCCCGTTGTGAAGGCTCCGGGAAAACACTCAGGGCCGGAATCCGTTTTACTGGATTCCGGCCCTGAGTCTTCAGTAGCGGGGACAGGATTTGAACCTGCGACCTCTGGGTTATGAGCCCAGCGAGCTACCGAGCTGCTCCACCCCGCGTCGTTGTGTCTCAAGCATACGTCATCCGCGGGGTGCCGCGCACACACCCCGCGGTGACGTGGGCCTCAGTGCGGAAGGTGAGCGTTCGGCCGCTGTGCGAGAGGGGCGTACTCGGGCACCGTCACCACCGTGACGCCTCCGCTGCCGAGCACTCCGGCGCCGTCGGCCGCGGTGACGAAGGTGTCCGGCTCGCGCCAGGCCGTGACCACCCGGCGCACCCCGGCCCGCAGGATCAGCTCGGCGCAGGGGGTGGGGCGGGAGGAGCGGTGCGCGCAGGGCTCCAGGCTGGAGTAGACGGTGGCGCCGGGCAGGCGCGGGTCGGCGGGGTCCAGCCCGGCGAGGGCGGCCTCCTCGGCGTGGACCACCGGGTCGCCGCCCTCGCGCGAGTGTCCGCGCGCCAGCTCGGTGCCGTCCGCCGCGACGACCACCGCGCCGACGCTGAAGGCGGTGTCCGAGGGCGGGCAGAGCGCGGCCAGCTCACAGGCGGTGCGCAGCCAGTGCCGGTCGGCGGCGGTGGGCAGCGGGCCGGCGCCGGGGGCGGTGGGCTCGTAGTGCATGAGGACGACGTCCTCGATCCGCCGGCTCCCGGTCAGCCGCAGCCGGCCCCCCTGGTACGCGCCGGGCCCGAACAGGCGGGGGGCTGCCGGGTCGCCGACGAAGAGCGGGGCGAGGACCAACTGGAGTTCGTCGGCGAGGCCCTGCTGCAGGAGCTGGGTGTGCACGGTGCCGCCCCCCTCGACCATCAGCCTCCGTACCCCGCGCACGTCGTGCAGATGCTCCAGCAGCGCCCGCCAGTCGAGCCCGGAGCCGAGCGGGACCACGTCGGCGGTGTCCCCGAGGAGGCGCGCTGCCCGCTCGGCCCCCTCGTCCGTCGAGTAGACGAGCTTCTCCCCGCCGGTGTGCCAGAAGTTGGCGGCCGGATCGAGGTCACCGGACCCGGTCACGGTCACCTTCAGCGGGTACTCCGCCCGTCCCTCGGCCACCCGCGCGGCCCGCCGCTCGGCCGAGTTGACCAGGAGGCGAGGGTTGTCGGCCCGGATCGTCCCGGCCCCCACGAGGATCGCGTCCACCGATGCCCGCACCTCGTCGACCCGGTCGAAGTCGGCGGGGCTGGACAGCAGCAGCCGCTCGGGGCCGGTGTTGTCCAGGTAGCCGTCGAGCGAGACGGCGGCGGACAGCAGGACGTGGGGGTAGGGCATCGGCGCACTTCTCCGGACTCTGGGCTGGACGGGCGTGCTCCCTTTCTACTCCGCGCCGGCGAACCGGCGTACGAAGTGCCCAGCCGGGGATGAGTACGCGCACTCATCCCTCCCCCGCGCGCCCGGCCCACTCTGGAGACCACCGAGCCCGACCGACCCGAGGGAATCCGATGCCGAACCTCTCCCGCCCGCGCCGCCTGATCTCACTCGCCACCGGTAACCGGGCCGCCCGGACCTACCTCGCGGTCTTCGCCGCCTCCACCCTGGCCATGTTCACCTTCCCGGAGAGCGGGCTCGCCCTGGTCCCGATGGTGCTCACGGCACCCTTCTCCTTCCTGACCATGGCCCTGCCCTTCGGTCCGGGTACCGAGGGCGGCTGGGCGACCGAGGCGCTGGCCACCGGGTCCTGGGTCCTCTGGCTCCTGCTGTGCGCCCTCGTGAACGCCGCCGTGCTCGGCGCGCTCGCCACGAGACCTGGGGCGAGACCTGTGCGCCGGGGGCGGTCCCTTCTCACGCCCGCGGTGGACAACTGGCTCTCGCGCGGGTACCTCGCACTGGCCGCGGCGGCGGTGGGGTCCTTCCTCTACGCCGTGTACCTGTCGCCGGACCCCGGATTCGCCGGGATCTGGCCGCTCATCACCACGGCGCCGCTCAGCGTCGTGGCCCTCGCGGCGTCCGCACCCCTGGAGAACGCCACCCCCGCCTGGCTGAGCTCGGCGGTCTTCACCGTCGGCACCACCCTGGCCGCCCTCGTCAACGCCGTGCTGCTCGGCCGCCTCGCCCGCTCCCTGCGGGGCTGAGACCCACGGCGGAGTGTCCGCCCCGGGAACGGAAGCGCCCCCAGCTCAATACCTCTCTGAGCTGGGGGCGTTCTGGTAGGCCCTGTGGGACTCGAACCCACAACCAATGGATTAAAAGTCCACTGCTCTGCCAATTGAGCTAAGGGCCCTGGCGGTGTTGCCTGTCCGAGCATAGCTGGACGTGGCCGTGTCTCCGATCGGGTATCGGGGACACGGCCGCGTCGGTTCAGTCGGCGAGGAACCAGTGGCGGGCGGAGGCGAGCCACCAGGTGGCGGCGGAGCCGAGGACGACGAGGACGGCGACCGGGGCGTAGTTGAAGGTCTCCCAGGTGACCGGGGAGACCTGGGGAAGCATGAAGAGGACCGTGATCAGGACGACCCAGCAGACCGAGACCACGCCGACCGGGACCGACCAGCGGCCGAGGTGCCACGGGCCCCGCTCGAAGGCGGCGCCCTTGCGGACGCGCAGCAGGGTCGGGATGACGTAGGCGATGTAGAGGCCGATCACCGCGATGGACGTGACGGCCGCGTACGCCGTGGAGTTGATGAGGTACGGCAGGCCGAGGGCGAGCGCGCCGAGGGCGGCCAGCCAGACCGCCGCGACCGGGGTCCGGGTACGCGGGCTGACCGTGTGCCAGACGCGGGAGAAGGGGAGCGCCCCGTCGCGCGAGAAGGCGTAGATCATGCGGCTGTTGGCCGTAACGGACGCCATCCCGCAGAAGAGCTGGGCGCCGATCACCACCAGGAGCAGCAGCTTGCCGGTCGTGGCGCCGAGCGCGTCCAGGAGGATCTGGGCCGGGGGCGCGCCCGTCGGTGACCGGAGCGCGCCGTCGTAGGACTGGATGGCGAAGGTGAAGCCCAGCAGCAGGACGAAGCCCGCGATCCAGGAGGTCCAGATGGAGCGGACGATGCCCTTGGGGCCGGCGGTCGACGCGTCGTGGGTCTCCTCGGTCATGTGGGCGGAGGCGTCGTAGCCGGTGAAGGTGTACTGCGCCATGAGCAGCCCGAGCAGCACGACGTAGAAGCCGCTGCCCCAGCCCGTTTGGTTGACGAACTTCGTGAACACGAAGGACGCCGGCTGGTGGTGGTCGGGCAGGAAGGTGAGCGCGCCGACGATGACCGCGACACCGACCACGTGCCACCACACGCTCACGCTGTTCAGCAGCGCGACGATGCGCACGCCGAAGGTGTTCAGCAGGCCGTGCAGCAGCAGGATCGCGGCGAAGAGCAGGACCGTACGGCCGCGCGTCACCCCGAAGCCGAACTGGAGGTTCAGCCAGGCGCCGAGGAAGGACGCCGCGCCGAAGTCGATGCCCGCCGTCACCGCCACCTGGCCGAGCACGTTGAACCACCCCGTGAACCACGCCCAGGCCGCCGCCGAGCGCGGGGGCGCGAGCCGGTGCGCCCAGAAGTACAGGCCCGCCGAGGTCGGGTAGGCGGAGCAGATCTCGGCCATCGACAGGCCGACCAGCAGCGTCATCAGGCCGACGACCACCCAGCCCCAGGTGATCACCGCGGGGCCGCCGGTGACCATGCCGAAGAGGTACAGGGTGAGGCAGCCGGACAGCACCGAGATGATCGTGAAGGAGACGGCGTAGTTGGAGAACGCCGACATGCGGCGGGCCAGGACCTGGGTGTAGCCGAGCTGGGCGAGCCGCTCCTCGTCGGACAGGGCCGACTCGGTGCCCGCTTGCGTGTCGTCTGTCATGACCCCAGCAATTCCCTGGGGGTGGAGGTGACATGCGCCACTCGGCGGCCGAAGAGCGCCGGGCAACGCGAAGGGCCCGTACGGACAACGCCGTACGGGCCCTTCGTCAGCTCACCTGCTGTCAGCCGTTGCGCTTCCAGCGGGGCTTGTCGTCGCGGCGGCCGAAGGAGGAGCCGCCGCCGGTGCCACGGTGGTCGTCACGGCGGCCCTGGGGACGCTCGTGGCCGCCGGAGCGGAAGCCCGGACGGTCGTCGCGGCGCTCGCGGTTGAACGGACGGTCGCTGCCCCGGTGGCCGCCACGGTCGTCGCGACGGAAGCCGCCACGGTCGTCACGGCGCTCGAAGGAACGGCCACCACGGTCGTCACGGCGCTCGAAACCCCGGTCACCACGGTCCTGGTTGAACGGACGACGCTCGCCACCACGGTCGTCACGGCGCTCGCCGCCACGGTCGTCACGACGCTCGAAAGAACGGCCGCCACGGTCGTCACGGCGCTCGAAGGAACGGCCACCACGGTCGTCACGACGCTCGAAACCCCGGTCGCCACGGTCCTGGTTGAACGGACGACGCTCGCCACCACGGTCGTCACGGCGGAAGCCACCGCGGTCGTCACGGCGCTCGAAGGAACGGCCACCACGGTCGTCACGACGCTCGAAGCCACGGCCACCACGGTCGTCGCGGCGGTCGCCACGGTCGCGGTCGAAGCCACGGCCGCCACGGCCCGCCGGACGCTCGTCGCGCTCGGTCTCGCGCACCGCCGGACGCGCCGCCTCGGCGGTCGCCTCGGCCACGGCCTGCTCGGCGGACGCCTGGGCCTCGGCCACGGCGGCCTCCGGGTCCTCGCCGCGGTCGCGGGCGACCCGGGCCACGAGGCGGTCGGCCTCGTCGCGCAGCTCGGCGGCGCGGCGCTGGGCACGCTCCAGCTCCTTGGTGAGCTGGGCGACCTCGCGCTCGGCCTGCTGCGCGGCGTTGCCCGCGGACTCGGCCTGCACCTCGGTCATGGAGCGGGCGCCGGTGATCTCGGCGACCTCGGTGTCGAAGGCGTCGCCGCCCTGGATGATGTGACGCCCGGCGTCGACACCGGCGTCCTCCATCAGGCGGAAGATCTGACGGCGCTGGTGCGGCAGCGACAGGGAGACGACCGTGCCGGTACGGCCCGCGCGGGCGGTACGGCCGGCGCGGTGCAGGTAGTCCTTGTGGTCGCCCGCCGGGTCGACGTTCAGGACCAGGTCGATGCCGTCGACGTGGATGCCGCGCGCGGCGACGTCGGTGGCGACCAGGACGTTGACGTAACCGTCCTTGAAGTCGGCCAGGGTGCGGGTACGGGCGCCCTGGGTCATGCCGCCGTGCAGCGCGTCGGCCTTCACACCGGACTCGCGGAGCTGCTCGGCGACGCGGTCGGCGCCGAGCTGGGTGCGCACGAAGATGATCGTGCGGCCCTTGCGGGAGGCGATCGCGGCGGTGACCGGCGCCTTGTCCTTGGGCTTCACGATGAGGATGTGGTGCGACATGGTCGTGACGTTGCCCTGGGCGCTGTCGACCTCGTGCGTGACCGGGTTGGTCAGGTAGCGCTTGACCAGCGTGGAGATCTCGTTCTCCATGGTGGCCGAGAACAGCATGCGCTGGCCGCCGGCCGGGACCTGGTCGAGCAGCTCGGTGACCTCGGGCAGGAAGCCCAGGTCGGACATCTGGTCGGCCTCGTCGAGGACCGCGATCTGGACGTCCTCGAGGGAGCAGGCGCCGCGGTTGATGATGTCGCGCAGGCGGCCCGGGGTGGCGACGAGGACGTCGACACCGCGCTCGAGGGCGTAGATCTGGTTGCCCATCGAGGTGCCGCCGCAGACGACCTTCATCTTCAGGCCGAGCACGTCACCGTACGGCTGAAGGGCGTCGGCGACCTGCATCGCCAGCTCGCGGGTCGGCGTCATGATGACGGCGCGCGGGCGCTTCTTCTCGGTGCGGCCGCCGGCCAGCGAGGCCAGGGTGGGCAGACCGAAGGAGAGGGTCTTGCCGGAGCCGGTGCGGCCACGGCCGAGGATGTCCTTGCCGGCCAGGGCGTCCGGGATGGTCGCGGCCTGGATCGGGAAGGGGGTGGTGACGCCGTTCTGCGCGAGCTTGCGCACGATGCCCTCGGGCAGCCCGAGGTCGGCGAAGGTGATCTGGGGGGTGTCGGTGGTGTCGTCGGTCTCGACGACGGCCTCGACGACAGCGGTGACCTCGTTCGTCTCGTCGACGGGGGCGTCCCCGTTCTCGGGCACGACGAACTGATCAGTACTGGACACGGACATGCGAATGCGAAACCTTCCGGAGTCTCTTCGGCACGCGCCCGTCAACTCCGTGATTCGCTCAACACAACCGCCTCAATGCGGTCCGTCACGGCAAAGGAGAGTACGCGCCACACGGCGCGCTCTGCGATGGCGCCGGGCAAATGGGATCAAACGATCTACCACCATACGCACCCCCCACCCCTGAAGGCAAACCAGCTCGTCAGCCCCGGTGCGGCGGCCCGCAGCGCTCACACCGCGACCCCCACGGAGGGCACCGGGACCCGCGCGCCGAGCTGTGTGCCGGGCTCCTCGTGGGCCGACGACGACGGCTCGGCCGACGGCGGCTCGGTGTCCGGCGGCGGCGGGGTCGAGGCCGGCGGCTCGGGCGGCGCGGAGGTCGCCGGGGGCGGCGTCGGCTCCCCGGTCGGCACCGGTTCGCCGGGCCGCACGGTCTGCCCCGGCTTCGACGGCGCCGCCGAACCCTTGCGCGGCTCGCGTTCGTCCGCCGAGGCGGAGGCCGACTCCCCGTGCCGCTTCTTCTTGCCGCCGTGCCCGTGCTTGCCGTCGCCCTTGCCCTCGTCGTCCGCCTCGGCCCCGCCGCCACCGGGCACCGGCCCGCCTCCCGGCGCCTCGCCCTCCCGCTGGGCGGCGGAGTGCGGGGTACGGGCGGGACCCGCGTCGTCGCCGACGTGCACACAGCCGGAGGCGGCGGCCGCGGCCAGCACCGCGACGACCAGACGGACGGGTACGTACAAGCGGCGCACGACGGCCACCTCCGACAGCGGGGAACGGGAACGCCCTGCCCAACTCCCCCCGCCCGCAGGAGGACACGCCGCTGTCCGAGCCCGCCGGTGCGCGGCGGCCCGCGCGTACACCCCCCGCGCCGGGCGCGGGTCCCCGACAATGGCCCTGTGCTGGAGATGACACGCGACAGGTTCGAAGAGCTGGTGAGCGAGGCCCTGGACCGGATCCCGCCGGAGTTGACGCGGGTCATGGACAACGTGGCCGTCTTCGTGGAGGACGAGCCCTCCGCCGACGACCCCGAACTGCTCGGCCTGTACGAGGGCACCCCGCTCACCGAGCGCGGCGAGTGGTACGCCGGGGTCCTCCCGGACCGCATCAGCATCTACATGGGCCCCACCCTGCGGTACTGCGAGACCGCCGACGAGGTGGTCCACGAGGTGGCCGTCACCGTCGTCCACGAGGTCGCCCACCACTTCGGCATCGAGGACACCCGTCTGCACGAACTGGGCTGGGGCTGAGCGGAAGCCCCGCATATCCGGGCGCGCGCGAGGGCATACCGCTCCAATGCCGGATGTCCCCGCCGCCTCCGTCCCGGACCCGCCCCGCGACCCGCGGCGCCGGCGACCGCCGCCCAGGTCAGGGGGCGGGCGCTGGCTCAAGGCGTTCGGCCTGACGGGCGTCGTGCTCGTCGGGGCCTGGCTGGGACTGCTGGTCGTCGGCAGCGTCCGGACACCCGTCGGGCCGATGGACACCACGATGACGCTGCGGCCCTCCCTCAGCGGCGGCACCAAGGTCGACGTCTCCCCGCTCGGCGCACTGACCCTGGACAGCCATGTCGCCCCCGTCCGGCTGGACGTCGACGTGGACCGGCTCGACCCCGCGCGCGCCCAGGCGCTGGTCGACCACCCCGAGCGGCTCTCCGGACTCCAGGACGAGGTGGCCCGTGACGTGGAGCGCGGCACGCTCGACCTCGCGGTGCGCTCGAGCGTCGCCGTCGTCACCGGCGCGACCGCGCTCGGCCTCGCCGTCTACCGCCGCCCGAGCCGCGCCCTGGCGGCCGGCGGCCTCGCGCTCGCGCTGCTCGCGGCCTGCGGGGTGTCGGCGTACGCCACGTGGAACCCGAAGTCCGTGCTGGAGCCGAAGTTCTCCGGACTGCTCTCCTCGGCGCCGTCCGTCGTGGGCAACGCCCGCAGCATCGTCACCGACTTCGATGTCTACCAGCGGGAACTCGCCCGCCTGGTGACCAACGTGACCAAGCTGTACGACGTCGCCTCCACGCTCCCCGCCTACCAGCCCGACCCGTCCACGATCCGGGTCCTGCACGTGTCGGACATCCACCTCAACCCCGCCGCCTGGAAGATCATCGGCTCGCTGGTGGACCAGTACAAGGTCGATGTGATCGTCGACTCCGGCGACACCATGGACCACGGCACCTCGGCGGAGAACGGCTTCCTCGATCCGGTGAAGGACCTCGGCGTGCCCTACGTGTGGGTCCGGGGTAACCACGACTCGCGCTCCACCCAGCGCTATCTCGAAGGCATCGAGAACGCGCACGTGCTGGACGAGGGCCGGGCCGAGACGATCGCCGGGGTGCGCTTCGCCGGCACCGGTGACCCCCAGTTCACCCCCGACCGCTCCCAGGCGACCGGCGGCGACGCGGCGGAGCGGCTCGCGGGCGCCCGGCTCGCCTCGGCGCTGCGCGACCAGAGGGCGAAGGGCACCCCGGTGGACATCGCGGTGGCGCACGAGCCGGTGGCCGCCGCCGGGACCGACGGCACGGTGCCGCTCGCGCTCTGCGGACATCTGCACACCCAGGGCACGAAGCTCCTCCCGCTGGGCACCCGGCTGCGCCGCGAGGGCTCGACCGGCGGCAGCGGGCTGCGCGCGGTGGAGGGCCAGTACCCGGCGCCGATCGAGGCGTCGGTGCTCTACCTGGACCGGGACACCCGGCATCTGCAGGCATGGGACGCGATCAGGCTGGGCGGGCTCGGGCGCACCACGGCGGAGGTCAGCAGGCATCTGGTGGAGAAGTGAGTGGGCGGCTCCACGCCATCTCGACGGCGAAGGGTTTTGCCCATACCGCTCGCGATCCCCTATGCTTCACACGTCCCCGACGCGCTGCGAAGCGCCCAGGCGGGCCGATAGCCCTCATCGTCTAGCGGCCTAGGACGCCGCCCTTTCAAGGCGGTAGCACGGGTTCGAATCCCGTTGGGGGCACCACAACAGACTTGTCACGAAGGCCCGCCCTGATCCAGGGCGGGCCTTCGTGTTTCCCGCCGCCGGGCCCCGGCCACCCCCCGAAAGCTCGGTACGGAGCACCGCCCCTGCTCTGATACGCTTCTCGAGCGACGTCAGCCCAACAGATGCGCACCTCACCCCCGGTGAGAATCGCGTTGGGAGGACCCGCAACCTTGTGCGACACTGTCGTACAGCGCCTGGTCCTGTGGAGCAGTTTGGAGTGCTCGCCACCCTGTCAAGGTGGAGGCCGCGGGTTCAAATCCCGTCAGGACCGCTGAGGTTTCACGTGAAACCTCGTGGCTGGGTAGCTCAGTTGGTACGAGCGATCGCCTGAAAAGCGATAGGTCGCCGGTTCGACCCCGGCCCCAGCCACAAAAGCCCGATACGGGCCGAACCCCCTCCAGTTTCTGGAGGGGGTTCTTTCGTTCGGGGCCGGCGGATTCGGTGCCGCTGGAGCGCGGTTGCAGGCGATCGGCGCGGTACTAGAGTGAAAAGCATCCATTCGTGGGGAAATCACTCAAGGGGGCGTTTCATGCCCGCCACGAACAGAAAACGGACGGCTGCCCTGTGTTCGGTCTTCATGGCCGCCGGCATCGTCCTCACTCCGATCGGCATCCAGCAGGCGTCAGCGGCGCCCGCCCAGGCCCACGCCGGCACCACGACGACGGCACCCGCCTCTCCCGGGGACTACAAGAAGGGGTTCCGGGACGGCTTCAGGTCCGGGTACCGCGACGGCCGCCACTGCCATCACCACAACGGCGACCACCGCGACGGGAAGGGCCTCTCGCTGAAGGACCCGAAGCGCGACTACCAGCAGGGATTCAAGAACGGCTACAAGTCGGGCTTCCGGCTCGGCCGGAACTCCTGCTGACGCCCGGCGTCCCGAGCGTCAATTCATTCGCGCACCATTTCCCCGAGGTGAGATCCTGGATCGCGTATGTCTACGCATCCCGCCCCCGCCTTGGGGTCTCTCGCCTCCCGTCTGACCGAGCTGTCGCTGCGTGACGCGCACCGGCTCGGGCGCAGGCTCGAAGGCGCACGCAAGATCCGTAAGCCGGAGGCGCGTGCCGCCGTCCTGGCCGAGCTGGAGGGCGAGGTCGACAAGGCCGCGTCCCGGATGACCGAGCGGCGCTCCCGGGTGCCCTCGGTCAGCTATCCCCAGCAGCTCCCGGTCAGCCAGAAGAAGGACGAGATCGCGGCCGCCATCCGCGATCATCAGGTCGTCATCGTGGCCGGTGAGACAGGCTCCGGAAAGACCACCCAGATCCCCAAGATCTGCGTGGAGCTGGGCCGGGGCCTGCGCGGGATGATCGGGCACACCCAGCCCCGCCGGATCGCCGCCCGGACCGTCGCGGAGCGCGTCGCCGACGAGCTGCACACCCCGCTCGGCGAGACCGTCGGCTGGAAGGTCCGCTTCACCGACCAGGTGAACCCGGACGCCACCTTCATCAAGCTGATGACCGACGGCATCCTGCTCGCGGAGATCCAGAACGACCGCGAGCTGCGCGCCTACGACACGATCATCATCGACGAGGCCCACGAGCGGTCGCTCAACATCGACTTCCTGCTCGGCTACCTCGCCCAGTTGCTGCCGAAGCGCCCTGACCTGAAGGTCGTCATCACCTCGGCGACCATCGACCCGGAGCGCTTCTCCCGGCACTTCGGCGATGCCCCGATCATCGAGGTCAGCGGACGGACGTACCCGGTGGAGGTGCGCTACCGGCCGCTGCTGGAGGAGGACTCCGCCGACGCCGACCGGGACCAGATCACCGCGATCACCGACGCCGTCGAGGAACTGGTGGCCGAGGGCCCCGGCGACATCCTCGTCTTCCTCTCCGGCGAGCGGGAGATCCGGGACACCGCGGACGCGCTGGAGAAGAAGAAGTACCGCTCGACCGAGGTGCTGCCGCTGTACGCCCGCCTCTCGCACGCCGAGCAGCACCGGGTGTTCCAGCAGCACACCGGGCGCCGGATCGTGCTGGCGACCAACGTCGCCGAGACCTCGCTGACCGTGCCCGGCATCAAGTACGTGATCGACCCCGGCTTCGCCCGGATCAGCCGCTACAGCCACCGCACCAAGGTCCAGCGGCTGCCCATCGAACCGGTCTCGCAGGCCAGCGCCAACCAGCGCAAGGGCCGCTGCGGCCGTACCTCCGACGGCATCTGCATCCGGCTGTACAGCGAGGACGACTTCCTCGCCCGGCCGGAGTTCACGGACGCCGAGATCCTGCGCACCAACCTCGCCTCCGTCATCCTGCAGATGACCGCGGCCGGCCTCGGCGACATCGAGAAGTTCCCCTTCATCGACCCGCCGGACCACCGCAACATCCGCGACGGCGTCCAGTTGCTCCAGGAACTGCACGCGTTCGACCCCGCGCAGAAGGACCCGCGCAAGCGGATCACCGACACCGGCCGCAAGCTCGCCCAGTTGCCGGTCGACCCGCGCCTGGCGCGGATGGTGCTGGAGGCCGCGAAGAACGGCTGCGTCCGCGAGGTCATGGTCATCGCCGCCGCCCTGTCCATCCAGGACCCGCGCGAGCGCCCCGCCGACAAGCAGACCCAGGCCGACCAGAGCCACGCCCGCTTCCGCGACGAGACCAGCGACTTCCTCGCCTACCTCAACCTCTGGCGGTACCTGCGCGAGCAGCAGAAGGAGCGCGGCTCCTCCTCGTTCCGCCGGATGTGCAAGCAGGAGTACCTCAACTTCCTGCGGGTGCGCGAGTGGCAGGACATCTACCTCCAGCTCCGCACGGTCGCCAAGCAGATGGACATCCACCTCAACGAGGAGGACGCCCCCGCCGACCGCGTCCACGTCTCCCTCCTCGCGGGCCTGCTCTCCCACGTCGGGATGAAGGACGTGAAGGACGGCAACAAGAACGAGTACCTGGGCGCCCGCAACGCCAAGTTCGCGGTGTTCCCCGGTTCCTCGCTGTTCAAGAAGCAGCCGAAGTTCCTGATGTCGGCCGAGCTGGTGGAGACCTCCCGGCTCTGGGCCCGCGTCAACGCCAGGATCGAGCCCGAGTGGGTCGAGCCGCTCGCGGAGCACCTGCTCAAGCGCACGTACAGCGAGCCGCACTGGGAGAAGGACCAGGCGGCCGTGATGGCGTACGAGAAGGTGACGCTGTACGGCGTCCCGATCGTCGCCCAGCGCAAGGTGAACTACGGCCGGATCGACCCCGAGATCTCCCGTGAGCTGTTCATCCGCAACGCCCTGGTCGAGGGCGACTGGCGCACCCACCACAAGTTCTTCGCCGACAACCGCAAGCTGCTCAGCGAGGTCGAGGAGCTGGAGCACCGGGCGCGGCGCCGGGACATCGTCGTGGACGACGAGACGCTGTTCGACTTCTACGACCAGCGGGTGCCCGAACACGTCGTCTCCGGCGCCCACTTCGACTCCTGGTGGAAGCACAAGCGGCACGAGCAGCCCGAGTACCTGGACTTCGAGCGGGAGATGCTCATCCGGGAGTCGGCGGAGGCGGTCACCAAGGCCGACTACCCCGACACCTGGCGCCAGGGCGAGCTGAAGTTCCGGGTGACCTACCAGTTCGAGCCGGGCGCGGACGCCGACGGTGTGACCGTGCACATCCCGCTCCAGGTGCTCAACCAGGTCACCGACGAGGGCTTCGACTGGCAGATCCCCGGCCTGCGCGAGGACGTCGTCACCGAGCTGATCCGCTCCCTGCCCAAGCCGGTCCGCCGCAACTACGTCCCGGCGCCGAACTACGCCAAGAAGTTCCTCCAGCGGGCGGTTCCCCTGCAGGAGCCGCTGGCGACGACCATGGCGCGCGAGCTGAAGCGCATGGTGGGCGTGCCCTTCGAGGCCGAGGACTTCGACTGGTCGAAGGTCCCGGACCATCTGAAGGTCACCTTCCGGATCGTGGACGAGCGGCGCCGCAACCTGGCCGAGGACAAGGACCTGGAGGCGCTCAAGCTCCAGTTGCGCCCGAAGGCCCGCCAGGCCATCTCGCAGGCCGCCGCGGCCACCGCGTCCCGGCAGGGCGGTCCCTCGCTGGAGCGCTCGGGCCTGACCGACTGGACGATCGGCACCCTCAGCCGGGTCTTCGAGACCCGGCGGGCCGGCCAGCCGGTGAAGGCGTACCCGGCGCTGGTGGACGACGGCGACACCGTCTCGGTCCGCCTCTTCGACACCGAGGAGGAGCAGGCCGAGGCGATGTGGAAGGGCGTACGCCGGCTGATCCTGCGCAACATCCCGGTGAACCCGGCGAAGTTCGCGTCCGACAAGCTGACCAACGCGCAGAAGCTCGCGCTCTCCGCCAACCCGCACGGTTCGGTGCAGGCGCTGTTCGACGACTGCGCGATGGCGGCGGCCGACAAGCTGATCGCGGACTTCGGCGGCCCGGTGTGGGACGAGGAGTCGTACCGGAAGCTCTACGACAAGGTGCGGGCCGAGATCGTGGACACCACCGTGCGTGCGGTGGGCCAGGTGCAGCAGGTGCTGGCCGCCTGGCAGGCGTGCGAGCGGCGGCTGAAGTCGGTGAACAGCCCGACCCTGCTGGCCAACCTGGCGGACGTACGGCAGCAGTTGGACGCGCTGGTCAAGCCCGGCTTCGTGACCTGGGCGGGCATCGCGCGGCTGCCGCATCTGATGCGCTACCTGGTGGCCGCCGACCGGCGCCTCCAGCAGATGCCGACGAACGTCCAGCGGGACACCACCCGGATGCAGAAGGTCCACGAGATGCGGGACGAGTACGCCTGGCTGCTGGAGCAGCTCCCCAAGGGGCGCCCGGTACCCCGGCAGGTGCTGGACATCCGCTGGATGATCGAGGAGCTGCGGGTCAGCTATTTCGCCCACGCGCTGGGCACCGCTCACCCGGTCTCCGACAAGCGGATCGTGAAGGCGATCGACGCCGCCGTACCGTAGCGGAGCCGCTGCGCTGGGTGAGTTCGACCTGCGCCCCCAGACTCCTGTACAGTCCTTCTCGCAGCGCAACGCGGAAAGCGGAGCGAGGCACCAGATGGTCCTGTGGAGCAGTTTGGAGTGCTCGCCACCCTGTCAAGGTGGAGGCCGCGGGTTCAAATCCCGTCAGGACCGCAGTAAGAGAAGGGCCCCCGGATTCCGGGGGCCCTTCCGCCGTTCCTGGGCTGCCCACCCGCGCCCTTGACGGGGTCACGTCCCGCCGGTACCCAGAAGACAGGCCCCGCTTCCCCTGTGCGGCCTGCGGAGGTGGCGTATGGCGGCATCGGCCCGGCACGAGACACGGGCGCTCCTGAGGGCGCATCTGGCGGCCGCCTCGTCCTACCGGCACCGCACCCGCCACTGCCCCGTCTGCCACCGCCTGCTGCGGCTGGCCATGGACGCCACCCCAACACCCGTTCGTACGGCGGACGATGGGGCGGACGAGCGCCAATAACCCACCGGTGGGCGGAACAACAAGGACCCTGGCGTGTGACGGGAGTCACGGCATGAGTTTTCGAAACCCGGGTTCTTACCACTGCCCTACAACAGGTCAATTTAATATGTGCAATTGCACCCGCCCCCGAGGTGCCCCACGGGGCTCGTGAGACAAGCGCGGGGGCTGCGGGCGAGGCGGCGCGCGGGACTTCCCGCGGCCCTCCCCAGACTCCGACAAGGCCGCTCACGCGGGGGCCGGCAGGCGCCCGTGAGCGCACAAAAAAGATCGCGCTGGACCCGGCGGAGTCCAGCGCGATCGACGACGCACCCGGTGCCACGTGCTTTCGGACTTCGTCCGGCGTGGGCATGGGGCCTGTTGGGGCAGGTCCCGCGTCGTGTGGAGCTAGGGTTCGGGCGCTTCGGCCGGTTGGGGGGCCGGTCGTTTTGCCCTGTTATTCAGTTGTTCAGGCCTCGCTGCGCTGCTGCGGGATGCCCGCGAGCAGAGCGCGGACCTCCGCCTCGCGGTAGCGGCGATGCCCGCCGAGCGTGCGGATCGACGTGAGCTTGCCGGCCTTCGCCCACCGCGTGACCGTCTTGGGGTCGACACGGAACATGGTGGCGACCTCAGCCGGGGTCAGCAGCGGCTCGGCATCAGGGGTGCGAGCGGTCATGAGCGGCCTCCTCGGGAGAACCGAACCTTCTCGGTTCTTTCCTCTAAATTCTGCACCTTGACCCGCGTTGCCCGAAATGGCGGACGCGAGTCGAGTCGGTTATAGGACGAACGGCTTGTCCTCGGCACTACAACTACACCATCTGTCCAGCCGCGTCGGCCAAACCGATGGAATTGCCCTCCCAGGTGTTCATCCACGACGGAAGCCGATGGACCATGCCATAGCGGACAGTCACGCCGACGTGACGATCAGTCACATGGCGATCGGGAGCCGCAAGGCCCCCCAAAGCGTGCAATGCGGAGAATCCGCCCATAGTGGAGCACAGATGGGCAGACAGAGTCCTCCCCGGACTCCTTGTCCTATTTTGGCACGAGGAGTGGCAAGAGACGCAAGGGCCGTGTAAGTGCCGTCCATCACCCAATGAGGCAAAAGCCCGGTTCGAGGCCAACGCCCCGTCAAACGGTCCAAGTTCCGTAGACCGTACGCTGTTCGAAGCCATTTCGACCGTGACGTACGTCACTTCGGGAGGGCTCAGTTCGCCGAGCGCAGGTCCCGCACCGACCGCCAGCGGGCCGCCAGACGTCCGTAGACACGGCTCGCGGCGCTCTCGTCGCCCCGGCGCAGCGCGTCGATGCCCTCGGCCACGTCCGCCGCGGAGTGGTCCTCCCGCAGCGTCCCGGCCGGCACCGCGTGCACCAGGCCGCCGTAGTCCAGCTCGACCACCGAGCGCGGGTGGAACTCCTCCAGCCAGCGGCCGACGTCCAGCACGCCGTCGATCAGCGGGCTCTCCCCGACCGTGTCCCTGAGGGTGCGCAGCGACCGCGCCACCCGGCGCCGGGCCTGCACCATCTGCGTGCGGTAGCGGAGCATCGGCGGGATCTCGCCGCTGCGCGGCTCGAAGCGGCGCTCCTCGTCGGCGACCAGCACGAACCAGGCCAGCGGGATCTGCCAGCTCGCGCCGCGGATCCAGGGGCGGGCGTCGGGGTTGCGGGCGAGCCAGCGCTCGTAGTCCTGGGCGGCCTGGTCGCGCACCAGGGGCGGCAGCGCCGCGTCCAGCACCGGCGGGGGCAGTTCCTCGCCGAGCCCGGCCAGCGCCTGCCAGCCGCGCAGCCGGGTCCGCCAGGGGCAGACGCACACCACGCCGTCCCGCTCCAGCACGAACGCGTCGGCGCTCTCGTGCACCGGTACCGGCACGGGCGGGGTGGGCAGCAGGTCGGCCAGCGCCCGGCGCAGCTCGTCCTGGTAGGTGGGGCGGTCCGGGCGGCGGGCGTAGCGCGTCCAGTGGTCGCGCTCCGGCTCCGGGAAGGCGGCCAGCGGCTCGTAGACGCGCAGGTAGGCGGCATAGGGGACGACCATGGAGGACACCTCGGGCACGCCTGCTCCCTCCCCGTCGGGGCCACCTCGCAACCACTGCGAATCGTGCCACGGCAGCGCCCGCGCGTCGCACCTGCGGGTGATCCTCGGCGGGTGCCGGTCGCGGGCCCGGCCCAGGCCCTACGCTCAGCCTTGCGGCCCAACGGCCGCGTGGCAGCACCCCGCCAGCATCCCCCGCCACCAAAAGTGTGGGGGGAACCCCCAGGGGCTCCGGCCCCGCCCGCCGCTTCTTACACAGGAGTCACCACAGTGACCGAGGTAACCGGCGTCACCGCAGATGTCCTGCACACCCTGTTCCGCTCGGACCAGGGCGGCCACGAGCAGGTCGTGCTCTGCCAGGACCGCGCCACCGGCCTGAGGGCCGTCATCGCCATCCACTCCACCGCGCTGGGCCCCGCGCTCGGCGGCACGCGCTTCCACCCGTACCCGAGCGAGGCCGAGGCCGTGGCCGACGCCCTCCAGCTCGCGCGCGGGATGTCGTACAAGAACGCCATGGCCGGTCTCGACCACGGCGGCGGCAAGGCCGTGATCATCGGTGACCCCGAGCGGGACCGCACGGAGGAGCTGCTGCTCGCCTACGGGCGCATGGTCGCCTCGCTGGGCGGCCGCTACGTCACCGCGTGCGACGTGGGCACCTACGTGGCCGACATGGACGTGGTGGCCCGCGAGTGCCGCTGGACCACCGGACGCTCGCCCGAGCAGGGCGGCGCGGGCGACTCCTCGGTGCTCACCGCGTTCGGCGTCTACCAGGGCATGCGCGCCTCGGCCCAGCACCTGTGGGGCGACCCCTCGCTGCGGGACCGCGTGATCGGCATCGCGGGCGTCGGCAAGGTCGGCCGGCATCTGGTCGGGCATCTCCTGGCGGAGGGTGCCGAGGTCGTGGTGACCGATGTGCGCGCGGAGGCCGTGGACCGGATCACCGAGGCCCACCCCGGTGTGCGCCGGGTCGCCGACACCGACGCCCTCATCCGGCTGGAGGGGCTCGACATCTACGCCCCCTGCGCGCTCGGCGGGGCGCTGGACGACCACACGGTGCCGGTGCTCACCGCCTCCGTGGTGTGCGGCGCGGCCAACAACCAGCTCGCCCACCCCGGTGTCGAGAAGGACCTCCAGGACCGGGGCGTCCTCTACGCGCCGGACTACGTGGTGAACGCGGGCGGGGTGATCCAGGTCGCCGACGAGCTGCACGGCTTCGACTTCGAGCGGTGCCGGGCGAAGGCCGCGAAGATCTTCGACACCACGCTGGCGATCTTCGCACGTGCGAAGGCGGACGGGGTTCCGCCCGCCGCCGCGGCCGACCGGATCGCCGAGCAGCGGATGGCCGAGGCCCGCGCGGCACACTGACCGACACGCCGGGGGAAGCAGTCACCCGGAGGCGGTCCCGGCAGTGCGTCCGGGCCGCGTCCGGCTGGGCGCTCGCCGCCCCCGGCGGTACCCGTCGGGGGCAACTTGGAGAGAACTGTCACTTCCGTCGGCGGGTCGTACCCCGATAAGTGGTTAAAATCGCCATTGACCAGCGAGGACAGGGCTCCTCGTGGGTCCTGTGCACACGCGCGTGCTGCGGGCGACGTACCGTATGGGCGCGGGCTCAGGTACCGTGGAAGCCCTACGGACCGGCCTCTCTACGGGGAGTCCGTTTCGGATCATGAACGCGTGTCAGACTCTGGGGCCGTTGAGCCCCGTCACCGAGGGGGTCGAGCCATGGGGCGCGGCCGGGCCAAGGCCAAGCAGACGAAGGTCGCCCGCCAGCTGAAGTACAACAGCGGTGGGACTGATCTGTCGCGTCTGGCCAGTGAACTGGGCGCATCAACTTCGAACCAGCCGCCGAACAGCGAGCCGTTCGAAGAGGATGAGGACGACGAGGAAGACCTCTACTCCCGTTACGCCGACCTCTATGAGGACGACGACGAGGACGAGGACGACGGTCCCTCACAGCACCGTCGCGGCGCTTGACCTTGCACTGAGCATCCTGCAACGAGCAGCGGAAGACCGGTCGGTGGCACTGCCACCGACCGGCTTCTGTGCTGTCCGGAAGCCGGCCGGCGGCCGGGCTAGACCGCGTAGTCGCCGACGAGTCCGGCGGCGCTCTCCTGCTCGCCGCGCTCGGCGATCGAGCCGGCCACCCAGGCTTCGACGCCCCGGTCGGCCAGCGTGGTCAGCGCGGCGTCGGCGGACTCCGCCGGGACGACGGCCATCATGCCGACGCCCATGTTGAGGGTCTTCTCCAGCTCCAGCCGCTCCACGTCGCCGCTGCGGCCGACCAGGTCGAAGACCGGGCCCGGCGTCCAGCTCGAGCGGTCCACGGTGGCGTACAGCCCGTCCGGGATCACCCGGGCCAGGTTGGCCGCGAGGCCGCCGCCGGTGATGTGCGAGAAGGCGTGCACCTCGGTGGTGCGGGTCAGCGCCAGGCAGTCCAGCGAGTAGATCTTGGTGGGCTCCAGGAGCTCCTCGCCGAGCGTGCGGCCGAACTCGGCGACCTCGCTCTCCAGCGCCAGCCCGGCCCGGTCCAGCAGGACGTGGCGGACCAGGGAGTACCCGTTGGAGTGAAGCCCGGAGGACGCCATGGCGATCACCACGTCGCCCGAGCGGATGCGGTCGGGGCCCAGCAGCCGGTCGGCCTCCACCACGCCGGTGCCGGCGCCGGCCACGTCGAAGTCGTCCGGGCCGAGCAGACCGGGGTGCTCGGCGGTCTCGCCGCCCACCAGGGCGCACCCGGCGAGCACACAGCCCTCCGCGATGCCCTTGACGATCGCGGCGACCCGCTCGGGGTGGACCTTGCCGACACAGATGTAGTCGGTCATGAACAGCGGCTCCGCGCCGCACACCACGATGTCGTCCATGACCATGGCGACCAGGTCGTGGCCGATCGTGTCGTACACGCCGAGGCGGCGCGCGATGTCGACCTTCGTGCCGACGCCGTCCGTGGCGGAGGCGAGCAGCGGGCGCTCGTAGCGCTTGAGGGCGGAGGCGTCGAAGAGGCCGGCGAAGCCGCCGATGCCGCCGAGGACCTCGGGGCGACGGGTCTTCTTCACCCACTCCTTCATCAGCTCGACCGCGCGGTCGCCCGCCTCGATGTCGACGCCCGCGCTGGCATAGCTGGCACCCGTGGTCTCAGAGGACATGACGTGAGAGAACTTTCCTGTCGTACGGCTCGGACGGCGCGGCTCAGGGACGCCGGATGGCGTCGGCCGCGGCGGTGGTGGCGGTTCCGGCCGCCAGCTCGGTCTCCAGCAACTGCTTGCCGAGCAGTTCCGGGTCGGGCAGGTCCATCGGGTACTCACCGTCGAAGCAGGCGCGGCACAGGTCCGGCTTGGCGATGGTGGTCGCGTCGATCATCCCGTCGATGGAGATGTAGGCGAGCGAGTCGGCGCCCAGGCTGGTGCCGATCTCCTCGATCGTCATGCCGTTGGCGATCAGCTCCGCGCGGGTGGCGAAGTCGATGCCGAAGAAGCAGGGCCACTTCACCGGGGGCGAGGAGATCCGGATGTGGACCTCGGCGGCGCCCGCCTCGCGCAGCATGCGGACCAGGGCCCGCTGGGTGTTGCCGCGCACGATGGAGTCGTCCACGACGACCAGGCGCTTGCCCTTGATGACTTCCTTGAGCGGGTTCAGCTTCAGCCGGATGCCGAGCTGGCGGATGGTCTGCGAGGGCTGGATGAAGGTCCGGCCGACGTAGGCGTTCTTCACCAGGCCGTTGCCGAAGGGGATGCCGGACGCCTCGGCGTAACCGATCGCGGCCGGGGTCCCGGACTCCGGGGTCGCTATGACCAGGTCGGCCTCGGCGGGCGCCTCCTTGGCCAGGCGGCGGCCCATCTCGACGCGGGACAGATACACGTTCCGGCCGGCGATGTCGGTGTCCGGGCGGGCCAGGTACACGTACTCGAAGACACAGCCCTTGGGCTTCGCTTCCGCGAACCGGGAGCTGCGCAGACCGTTCTCGTCGATGGCGATGAACTCGCCCGGCTCGATCTCGCGGACGTAGGAGGCGCCGCAGATGTCGAGGGCGGCGGACTCGGAGGCCACCACCCAGCCGCGCTCCAGCCGGCCGAGGACCAGCGGGCGGATGCCCTGCGGGTCACGGGCGGCGTAAAGGGTGTGCTCGTCCATGAAGACGAGGCTGAAGGCGCCCTTGACCTTCGGGAGCACCGCGTGGGCGGCCTCCTCGATGGTCATCGGCTTGCCGTCCTCGTCGACCTGCGCGGCGAGCAGCGCGGTCAGCAGGTCGGTGTCGTTGGTGGCCGCGACACGGGTGGAGCGGCCGTTGGTGTCCTTGGGCAGGTCGGCGACCATCTCCGCCAACTGGGCGGTGTTGACCAGGTTGCCGTTGTGGCCGAGCGCGATCGAACCGTGCGCGGTGGCGCGGAACGTCGGCTGGGCGTTCTCCCACACGGAGGCTCCGGTGGTCGAGTAGCGGGCGTGTCCGACCGCGATATGACCCTGGAGCGAACCGAGCGAGGTTTCGTCGAAGACCTGGGAAACCAGGCCCATGTCCTTGAATACGAGGATCTGGGAGCCATTACTGACCGCGATTCCCGCGGATTCCTGACCCCGGTGCTGGAGGGCGTAGAGCCCGAAGTACGTGAGCTTTGCGACCTCTTCACCCGGCGCCCAGACACCGAAGACGCCGCAAGCGTCCTGGGGGCCTTTTTCGCCGGGAAGCAGATCGTGATTGAGTCGACCGTCACCACGTGGCACGCCTCCGAGTGTAGGCGAGGCCGACCGCTGGGCCGAATTGGGGATACGTAGCCCTCGCCGAACCTGAGCTTGCGATCACCTTGGTTGATTCTGCGTTTACGCAGGTCAGAGAGGTGCGTGCGAGGCGGTCACGGACAGGTGGGGCTCAGGTGAGCGCTCCTGGGGCCTGTGGGGCCCTGTCCTGAGTGAGGTGTCGCACATCATTCGGACGCGCTCGGCGTGAGCTGGACGCGCCCTCCCTCGCCCGTGGTGAGGGTCAGCGCCCCGTCGTCGGTACGCGCGGTCAGCGCCCCGGAGTCGAGGGCGCGGGTCAGCGCGCGTTCGAAGGTCATCCGGGGTTCGTCGCACGCCATCCGGGTCGTGCGCAGGGTGCCGAAGTCGATCCGGCCGCCGTCGACGGTGGTGGGCGCGGAGAAGGTGTTGCAGCCGAGGTTGCCGGTCGCGCGGCCCTCGTCGTCGATGCGGATGCGGGCGGCCGCGGGGGCGCGGTGCGTGGTGCCGCCCTCGGTGACGCTGTCCACCCGCCAGTCGGTGCCGGTGAGCTTCGGCGGTGGGGCCACCGAGCCGCTGCCGGTGTCGGCGGTGTCGTTCCCACAGGCCACCGCGAGCGGTACGAGCGCGGCGGCCACGGTCAGTGTCATGCGCTGCGTGTGCCGGTCCATGCCGGTTCGACGTACGGGGAGCCGCCGGGGTTCCGGCTACGACCGCAGCGGCAGCAGGCCGGAGAGGTCGGCGCGCTCCCCGCTGGCCGACACCTCTGCGCGGGCGAGGGCGTCCGCCCAGGTCAGGCGGCCGGTGGCGAGGCGGACCCAGGTGAGCGGATCGGTCTCGACCACGTTGGGCGGGGTGCCCCGGGTGTGCCTCAGGCCCTCGACGCACTGCACCACCGCGTACGGCGGCACCCGCACCTCGGTGGAGCCGCCGGGCGCCTTGTCGGCGAGGGCGTCGGCGAGCAGCCGGGTCGCGGCGGCGAGGGCGTGCCGGTCCTGGGGCACGTCGAGTCCGGGTACGGCGTCGGACAGGTCGTCCGCGGCGAGGACCAGCTCGACGGCACGGGTGACCAGGTACTCGTTGAGCGGCAGCACACCCGCGCCGGTGTCCACGAGCGGACTGCCGGGGTGGTCGGCCAGCAGGGCGCGCAGATCGGCTTCGGCGGCGGCCAGGTCGGCCGGGGCCGGGGTGAAGGCGACGGGCGCACGCAGCGGCCACCGGGTGAGCGGCAGCGTCTGCTTCAACTGCGCCGGCCGCTCCAGCGCCTGCCGTACGGCCGCGACGCAGGCGGTCACCTGCGCGGCCAGCTCCCCGACGGTCATCCCGTCCCGCCGTGTGGGCAGGGCGAGTTGATCGGGGCCGAGGCCGGCGACGGCCTCCCGTACCGCGCCGAGCTGTGCGAGCACGGCCGTGCGGGTCCTCAGGGGGTCGTACTTGCGGGCACGCTTCTTCGCCGGGGGCATGGGGCGACCCTATGCCGGGACGGCCCCCGCCCGGGTGGGGCGGGAGCCGTCCGCGGTCATCACGCCAGCAGGGCCGGGATGGTGTTCTCGTGCGCCTCGCGCAGCTCGGCCAGGGAGAGGCCGAACTCGCCCTGGATCTCGACCGAGTCACCGTCCACGACACCGATGCGGGTGGCCGGAAGGCCCCGCGCGCCGCACATGTCGGTGAAGCGCAGCTCCTCCGAGCGCGGCACGGCGACGAGCGCGCGGCCCGCCGACTCCGACAGCAGGAAGGTGAACGCGTCCAGACCGTCCGGGACGATCAGTCGCGCGCCCTTCTCCCCGAGCAGCGCCGACTCGACCACGGCCTGGATCAGACCGCCGTCGGAGAGGTCGTGCGCGGAGTCGACCATGCCGTCGCGGGAGGCGGAGATGAGGATCTCGGCCAGCAGCCGCTCCCGCTCCAGGTCGACCTTCGGGGGCAGGCCGCCGAGGTGGTCGTGGACGACCTGGGACCAGGCCGAGCCGCCGAACTCCTCGGAGGTGTCACCCAGGAGGTAGAGGAGCTGCCCCTCCTCCTGGAAGGCGACCGGGGTGCGCCGGGCCACGTCGTCGATGACGCCGAGCACCGCGACCACCGGGGTCGGGTGGATGGCGGCCTCGCCGGTCTGGTTGTACAGCGAGACGTTGCCGCCGGTCACCGGGGTGCCGAGCTGGAGGCAGCCGTCCGCCAGACCGCGCACGGCCTCCGCGAACTGCCACATCACGGCCGGGTCCTCGGGCGAACCGAAGTTCAGGCAGTCGGAGACGGCGAGCGGCTTCGCGCCGGTCGTCGCCACGTTCCGGTACGCCTCCGCCAGCGCGAGCTGCGCACCCGTGTACGGGTCGAGCTTGGCGTAGCGACCGTTGCCGTCGGTGGCGATGGCGACGCCGAGGCCGGTCTCCTCGTCCACGCGGATCATGCCGGAGTCCTCCGGCTGGGCGAGGACGGTGTTGCCCTGCACGAAGTGGTCGTACTGCGAGGTGATCCACTTCTTCGACGCCTGGTTGGGCGACGCGACCAGCTTCATGACCTGCTCGCGCAGTTCCTCGGAGGTCGCGGGACGCGGCAGCTTGTTCGCGTCGTCGGCCTGGAGGGCGTCCTGCCAGTCGGGGCGGGCGTAGGGGCGCTCGTAGACCGGGCCGTCGTGGGCGACGGTGCGCGGGTCGACGTCGACGATCTTGCCGCCGTGCCAGTAGATCTCCAGGCGGTCGCCGTCGGTCACCTCACCGATGACGGTGGCGATGACGTCCCACTTCTCGCAGATCTCCATGAAGCGGTCGACCTTCTCCGGCTCGACCACCGCGCACATGCGTTCCTGCGACTCGCTCATGAGGATCTCCTCGGGCGAGAGCGTGGAGTCGCGCAGCGGAACGTCGTCCAGGGTGACGGTCATGCCGCCGGAGCCGTTGGAGGCCAGCTCACTGGTGGCGCAGGACAGCCCGGCGGCGCCGAGGTCCTGGATGCCGACGACCAGCTTCTCCTTGAACGCCTCCAGGGTGCACTCGATGAGGAGCTTCTCCTGGAAGGGGTCACCGACCTGGACGGCCGGGCGCTTGGAGGGCTTGGCGTCGTCGAAGGTCTCGGAGGCGAGGATCGAGGCGCCGCCGATGCCGTCGCCGCCGGTCCGGGCACCGTAGAGGATGACCTTGTTGCCGGCGCCGGACGCCTTGGCGAGGTGGATGTCCTCATGCCGCATGACGCCGATGGCACCGGCGTTGACCAGCGGGTTGCCCTGGTAGCAGGCGTCGAAGACGACCTCGCCGCCGATGTTGGGCAGGCCCAGGCAGTTGCCGTAGCCGCCGATGCCCGCGACGACGCCGGGCAGCACGCGCTTGGTGTCGGGGTGGTCGGCGGCGCCGAAGCGCAGCGGGTCCACGACCGCGACGGGGCGGGCGCCCATGGCGATGATGTCGCGCACGATGCCGCCCACGCCCGTGGCCGCGCCCTGGTAGGGCTCGACGTAGGAGGGGTGGTTGTGCGACTCGACCTTGAAGGTGACCGCGTAGCCCTGGCCGACGTCGACCACGCCCGCGTTCTCGCCGATGCCGACGAGCATGGCGTCGGACTGCGGCGCCTTCTCGCCGAACTGGCGCAGGTGGACCTTGGAGGACTTGTACGAGCAGTGCTCGGACCACATGACCGAGTACATGGCGAGTTCGGCGCCGGTCGGGCGGCGGCCGAGGATCTCGACGACCCGCTCGTACTCGTCCTTCTTCAGGCCGAGTTCGGCCCAGGGCAGCTCGACGTCGGGGGTCGCGGCCGCGTTTTCGACCGTGTCCAGAGGCGTCCGGCTCATGCGTTGACCAGCTTCTTGAGGATCGAGGTGAAGAAGGGGAGGCCGTCGGTGCGGCCCGTTCCGATCAGCGGCTCGACGGCGTGCTCGGGGTGCGGCATGAGACCGACGACGTTCCCGGCCTCGTTGGTGATGCCGGCGATGTCGTTGAGCGAGCCGTTGGGGTTCATGTCCAGGTAGCGGAAGACGACCCGGCCCTCCGCCTCCAGCTCGTCGAGCGTGTACGCGTCGGCGACGTACCGGCCGTCCATGTTCTTCAGCGGGATGTGGATCTCCTGGCCCTGGCGGTAGTCGCCGGTCCAGGAGGTCTCCGCGTTCTCCACCCGCAGCTTCTGGTCGCGGCAGATGAAGTGGAGGTGGTCGTTGCCGAGCATCCCGCCGGGCAGCAGGTGCGCCTCGGTGAGGACCTGGAAGCCGTTGCAGATTCCGAGGACCGGAAGGCCGGCCTTCGCCTGCTCGATGACGGTCTCCATCACCGGCGAGAAGCGGGAGATGGCTCCGGCGCGCAGATAGTCGCCGTAGGAGAAACCGCCGGGCAGCACGACGGCGTCGACCTGCTTCAGGTCCTTGTCCTTGTGCCACAGCGCGACGGGTTCGGCGCCGGCGAGGGTGATGGCGCGCCGGGTGTCACGGTCGTCCAGGCTTCCCGGAAATGTGACGACGCCAATACGAGCGGTCACTCGGCGGCCCCCGCCACTTCCTCCACCTTCACGGTGAAGTCCTCGATCACCGTGTTGGCGAGGAAGGATTCCGCCAGATCGTGGATGCGGGCGAGCGCGGCCTCGTCGACCGGCCCCTCTACTTCCAGCTCGAATCGCTTTCCCTGACGGACGTCCGAGATCCCCGTGAAACCCAGGCGCGGCAGCGCACGCTGGACCGCCTGGCCCTGGGGGTCGAGGATCTCCGGCTTGAGCATGACGTCGACTACGACGCGTGCCACTGGCACTCCCGGTGTGTGGTGCTGAGCAGGTTCCTTCAGACTACCCGTACAAAATTTCTACGCGGGTAGAGTTGGAGGTTTCTACGTGACCCGCATCACGATCGGGTGTCGAACACGGGCCTTGGTGGAAATTTCTGGGAAAGTTCTGCGGGCCGTCCGTGATGCCTATTGAGTCCGGACACGCGGACGTATTCAGTGGGGCTTCCCATTTCATTGCCGCGCACTGTACAAATGAATTGGCAATAGCCGATACTCGGCACGTCATTGCCGGTGAAGCCGGTGAACCGTATCGACGTGCCGCACGAAGGGACCGATATCCGTGGCGCAAAAGGTCGTGGTCACGCTCTTCGACGACATCGACGGCTCGGAAGCGGCGGAAACGATCGCCTTCGGACTCGACGGCAAGTCGTACGAGATCGACCTGAACGAAACCAACGCCAAGAAACTGCGCAAGGCGCTCGCGCCCTACGTGGAGGCCGGCCGCAAGCGCGCCCGGTCCGGCAAGGCGTACAAGCAGACCGAGGTCGCCCCCGACCCGTCGGCCATCCGCGCCTGGGCCCAGGCGAACAAGATGGACGTGCCCGCGCGCGGCCGCATCCCCAAGAAGGTCTACGAGGCGTTCAGCGCCGCCCGCTGAGCCCGTACGGGACGACCCCTCAGGGCTCCGCACGCCGGGCCCTGAGACTCGTTCACCTGACCTCGGGGGGAACCGACTTGCGCAACCCCCCTGCTGATCGGCTAATGTCTGGGACACGCCGAGGGGCGAGGCCGGAAGGCCGAAACCCACGGAGCGTGCGGGTGTAGTTCAGTAGTAGAACACCCCCCTTCCAGGGGGGAGGCGCAGTGTGCGATTCCTGTCACCCGCTCTGGCACCGGTCATGACCATCCTTTTGGATCAGGTAGGCTGGTGCTCGCACCGATCGGTGGGAGCCGGTCGGGAGCAGTGCGGACGTAGCTCAGTTGGTAGAGCGCAACCTTGCCAAGGTTGAGGTCGCGAGTTCGAGCCTCGTCGTCCGCTCAGCGAAAAGCCCCGGTCTTCGGACCGGGGCTTTTTTGTATGCCCCCCGCCCGCTCTGACATTTGTCATGGCAGCCGATGACACCGCGCACTGCCGGCCGGGCCGGACCGCCGGGACGCTGGAGCCATGGACAGCACCCCACACTCCCCTGTGATCGAGGTCACCGATCTGCGGCGGGTCTACGGCGACGGGTTCGAGGCCGTGCGCGGCATCACCTTCTCCGTGGCCCGCGCCGAGATCTTCGCCCTGCTCGGCACCAACGGCGCGGGCAAGACCTCCACCGTCGAACTGCTGGAGGGCCTCGCGGAACCCGCCGGGGGCCGGGTGAAGGTCCTCGGCCACGACCCCTACGCCGAGCGGGCCGCCGTACGCCCGCGCACCGGCGTGATGCTCCAGGAGGGCGGCTTCCCCTCCGACCTCACCGTCGCCGAGACCGTCCGCATGTGGGCGGGCTGCACCAGCGGCGCCCGTTCCGGGGCGGAGGCACTGGACCGGGTCGGCCTCACCGGGCGGACCCGCGTACGGATCAAGCAGTTGTCCGGCGGGGAGCGGCGGCGCCTCGACCTGGCGCTCGCCCTGCTCGGCGACCCCGAGGTGCTGTTCCTGGACGAGCCCACCACCGGACTGGACGCCGAAGGCCGCCGGGACACCTGGGAGTTGGTGCGCTCGCTGCGCGACACCGGCACGACCGTGCTGCTCACCACGCACTATCTGGAAGAAGCGGAGGGCCTGGCCGACCGGCTGGCGATCCTGCACGAGGGCCGTATCGCCGTCTCCGGCACCCCGGCCGAGGTCACCGCGGACCGCCCGGCCAGCATCTCCTTCCGGCTGCCCGAGGGGTACTTCCCCGGCGACCTGCCTCCGCTGGCCGAACTCGGCGTCTGCGCCCACAAGATCAGGGGGCGTGCCGTCCGGCTCAGCACCCGCGAGCTCCAGCGGTCGGCCACCGGCGTGCTGGCCTGGGCACAGGGGGCCGGGGTGCGGCTGCACGGCCTGGACATGCGGTCGGCGTCACTGGAGGAGGCGTTCCTCGGGATCGCCGGAGAGCGGGAGGCGGCGGCATGAGCGGCACGGCACTGTCCATCGGAAACGGAGCGGCCCGGCGGCTGGGCGCGCTGGCCCGCGCCGAACTCACCCTGCTCGGCCGCAACAAGGGTGTGGTGCTCACCGCGCTGGTCGTGCCGCTCACCCTGCCCTTCACCGCACGGCAGGCCATCGACCGACTGGAACTGGAGAAGCTCGGGCTCAGCGTCGGCACGGTCATGCTGCCCGCCGCCGTCGGCTTCACCTTCCTCTTCGCGGTCTACGCCTCCCTGGTCAACGCCTACGTCGCCCGCCGCGAGGAACTCGTCCTCAAGCGGCTGCGCACCGGCGAACTCTCCGACCCCGAGATCCTCACCGGGACCGCCCTGCCCGCCCTGGCCCTCGGGCTCGCCCAGGCGCTGCTGCTCTGCGCCGGCTGCACGGCACTGCTGCGTCTCGGCCCGCCGAAGGCACCGCACCTGGCGCTGCTCGGGCTGGTGGCCGGGCTGGTCACCAGCGCCGCCCTGGCCGCGCTGACCGCCTCCTTCACCCGCAGCGCGGAGAGCGCCCAGGTGACCGCGCTGCCGGTGGTGTTCGCCTCCATGCTCGGCTCCGGCATCATGTTCCCGACCGAGGCCATGCCCGACCGGCTCGCCGACATCTGTGAACTCCTCCCGCTCTCCCCGGCGATCCGCCTGGTCCGCGGCGGCTGGACCGGGCACCTGAGCGCGTACGAGGCACTGGGCGCCACGGCGACCGCGCTGGCCTGGGCGGTCGTGGCAGTGTTCGCCGCGAGGCGCTGGTTCCGCTGGGAACCGCGCCGCTGACACCGGGGGGAGACGGGATGCTGGGCCGGATGCGGGGGCTGCGCGAGCGGCACTGGCGGGCGCGGAGCAAGGCGGAGCGGGTGGAGCTGACCACCCTCGGCATGTGGCATCTGACGCCGTGGCTGCTCTCGGTGAGCTGGCTGCTGATGCCCCTGATCGGCGGTCTGCATCACCGGCCGGTGCCGCTCGTGCTCGGCGCGTCCCTGGTCGTCGTGGCCGTGCTGCAGTGCGTGGAGGCCAACCGCCTCATCCGGCCCGCGCTCGGCCGCTACCTCGGGCGCACCGGGCAGCCCGGTCCGGTGCTGTGGGGCTCGTGGGTGCTGCTCGGCGCCGCCCTCGCGCTGATCGTGGCGCTGGCGGCGGTGGACGGTGTCGAAGCGGTGACGGCCAGGCTCGCCTTGGGGGCGGTGCTGACGCCGTTCGGCCTGCCGTACGCGCTGGTGGTGCCGGTCCGGGACTACCTGCGCAAGGTGGTCGTGCTCGCCGGCGTGGTGGTCACCGCGACCGCGCTCGTCCAGCCTGACAGCGGCGGCAGGATCCTGGGCGCCGGTCTCGTGGCCGCCTTCGGCTTCCTGCTGGCCCTGGGTGCCGGCCGCAGCGGCGCTTGGACCCTCTCCGTGCTCTGGGAAGCCGAGCGGGCCCGGGAGGTGGAGGCACGGCTCGCCGTGGCGGAGGAGCGGCTGCGGTTCGGGCGGGACCTGCACGACGTGCTGGGCCGGAACCTCTCGGTGATCTCTCTGAAGAGCGAGCTGGCCGTCCAGTTGGCCCGGCGCGGGCGGCCGGAGGCGGTGGAGCAGATGATCGAGGTCCAGCGCATCGCGCAGGAGTCGCAGCGCGAGGTGCGGGAGGTCGTACGCGGCTACCGGGAGGCCGACCTCGTGGCCGAACTCGCGGGAGCCAAGGGTGTGTTGGGTGCTGCGGGGATCGTGTGCGAGGTGACCGCCGAGAACGCGGCGTTGCCGGTCCCGGTGCAGTCCGCGCTGGCCTGGGTGGTGCGTGAGGCGGCCACCAACGTGCTGCGGCACGGGGACGCGGGGCACTGCGCGGTGGAACTGGTGACACGGAAGGGACATGTGGTGCTGACGGTGGAGAACGACGGCGCCGGAGAACCGGAGAAGGCCGGCGGCTCCGGTCTGGTCGGGCTGCGGGAGCGGCTGGCCGCCGTCGAGGGCACGCTGACGGCGGGGCTCGTCGGCGAGGGCCGGTTCCGGCTCGAGGCGCGGGTGCCGATGGGCCGGGTGTCCGCATGAGCGGGCCGGTGCGGCTGCTGCTGGCCGACGACGAGCATCTGATCCGGGGCGCGCTGGCCGCGCTGCTCTCGCTGGAGGACGACCTGCTGGTCGTCGCGGAGGCGGCGAGCGGGCCCGAAGCGCTGGCGATGGCACGGGCGCACGAGCCCGACGTGGCCGTGCTGGATCTCCAGATGCCGGGTGCCGACGGTGTGAGGGTGGCCACATCCCTGCGGGCCGAACTGCCCGGTTGCCAGGTGCTGATCGTGACCGGGCACGGGCGCCCCGGGCATCTGAAGCGGGCGCTGGCGGCGGGTGTGCGCGGGTTCGTCCCGAAGACGGTCAGCGCCGAGCGGCTCGCCGAGATCATCCGGACCGTGCACGCCGGAAGCCGGTACGTCGACCCCGAGTTGGCCGCCGACGCGATCTCCGCCGGCGACTCCCCGCTGACCGCGCGGGAGGCCGAGGTGCTGGAACTGGCGGCCGACGGGGCACCGGTCACGGAGATCGCCGAGCGGGCCGCGCTGTCGCCGGGGACGGTACGGAACTATCTCTCCTCGGCCGTCACCAAGCTGGGCGCGGAGAACCGGCACACCGCGGTGCGTCTCGCACGGGACCGGGGTTGGGTATAGTTGGCTCCGCGCCACGGCGCACTGCGGACGTAGCTCAGTTGGTAGAGCGCAACCTTGCCAAGGTTGAGGTCGCGAGTTCGAGCCTCGTCGTCCGCTCCATGAAGAAGCCCCCCGGTTCTCACCGGGGGGCTTTTCTCGTCCTAGGACCAGCGGGTGCCGGTCAGCCGCTCGTACGCCTCGATGTACTTGGCGCGGGTCGCCGCCACGACCTCCTCGGGCAGCGCGGGCGGGGGCTGCTCGCTCTTGCGGTCCCAGCCGGACTCGGGGCCGGTCAGCCAGTCCCGCACGAACTGCTTGTCGTACGACGGCTGGGCGTGGCCCGGCTCATAGGTCTCGGCGGGCCAGAAGCGGGACGAGTCCGGGGTGAGCACCTCGTCGGCGAGGACCAGGTCGCTGCCGTCGAAGCCGAACTCGAACTTGGTGTCCGCGAGCACGATCCCCCGGTCACGGGCGATGTCACGGGCGCGGGCGTACACCGCGAGGGTGGCCTGGCGGAGCTGGGCGGCGGTCTCGGGGCCGACCTGGCGGGCCACCTCCTCGTAGGAGACGTTCTCGTCGTGCTCGCCGACCTCGGCCTTGGTGGCCGGGGTGAAGATCGGGCCGGGCAGCTCCGAGCCGTCGACCAGGCCCTCGGGCAGCGCGAGCCCGCAGACCGTACGGGACTCCCGGTACTCCGCGAGGCCGGAGCCGGTCAGGTAGCCGCGGGCCACGCACTCCACCGGGACCATGTCCAGCGACTTGCAGACCAGGGTGCGGCCGGCCCAGTCGGCGGGGGCGCCCTCGGGCAGCTCGGTGCTGATGACGTGGTTGGGCGCCAGGTCGCGGAGCTGGTCGAACCACCACAGCGACAACTGGGTGAGCACCCGGCCCTTGTCGGGGATCTCGGTGGGCAGCACCCAGTCGTACGCGGAGATGCGGTCGCTGGCGACCATCACGAGGTCGCCCGCCGCGTCGCGGTACAGCTCGCGCACCTTGCCGGTGTGCAGGTGCACCAGCCCCGGAACCTGGATCGGCTCGGGCTTTTCTACGAATCCGGACACGGTTCCTCCCCGTGGTTCTGTCCAACTGCCTCGATTCTCCCGTATGCCGGTGATCGGGCTGGTGGCAGGGTCAGTCCCGCTTGCAGATGCGGTCCAGCAGGTTGGCGGTGGCCCGCTGGACACGGGCGTCCACATGGCCGGGCCGGTCCAGCGACGGGGACCAGGCGAAGGTGCCGGAGGCGAAGACCCAGGCGCCGGACGGGGCGCGGTACAGGGAGGTCTCCTGGTGGCGCCGGACGCCCTCGCCGTCGGTGTACGGGGAGTGCGCGAGCAGTACCCGCTCCTCGTGCTCGGGCAGGGCGGTGCGCGGGAAGTACCGGTCCGCCTCGCCCGCGACCAGGCCCGGGATCTCGTCGCCCTCGCGGGCACCGGTGGCGTCCCAGAGCCAGTGGTCGGCGTTGCGGACGATCAGCGGATGCGGCTCGGGCACCCGGCCCGCGTACTGGATGCCGATCAACTGCTGCTCGGGGCGGTCGATCTCCCGCCACAGCACCGGCTTTCCGGGGCCCTTGCGCTTGCGGCAGGTCAGCAGCCGGTCCGGCACCCCGGACGCGGAGGGCGACAACTCCACCTGCCAGTACATGGTGTTGGCCGACAGGAAGACCAGCGAGGTGCCCCGGTCGCGGGCCTCCTCCACCGCCCGGCGCATCGGGACCGACCAGTACTCGTCGTGGCCGGGGAAGACCAGGCCCCGGTACCGGGTGGGGTCGACACGGCCCGCGTGCAGATCGCGGGCGTCGGCGTAGGCGAGGTCGTAGCCGTAGCGCTCGGCCCAGCGGATGAAGTCGTAGGCGTGGCCGACGTGCAGGGGCAGGCCCGCGCCGGCGTACGGGCGGTCGAAGGAGACGGTGGTGGCGGCGTCGGCCTCGCCGAGGAGAGCCCCCTTCTCGTCCCAGGCGTGGTAGAGGCTGGCGCCCGTACGGCCGTCCTCCGGGTACAGGTTGTACGCCTGCCAGGTGATGTCGGGGAGCAGCAGGAGCAGGTCGGCGGGCTCGTCGTCGCGGACCGTGAAGGGCACGTGGGAGCGGTAGCCGTCGGCGGTGGTGAGGACGGCCACGTACGCCCCGACACGCCACTCCGCGGGCACCTGCAGGCGCCAGGACAGCCACCAGTGGTGGCAGGAGACGGTGCGGTCGGCGGCCAGCGGCGGGGTCTGGACGATGCCGGAGAGCCGGGGGCTGGTGGTGATCTTGGCGGCGCCGTGACCGGCGTAATGGCCGATCCGGTAGATGTCGACGCTGAACTCCTGCGGCGGGTCGACCGTGATGTGGAAGTCGATCGCCTCGCCGGGCGCGACCGCGCCGGTGGACGCGAACCCCTTGATCTGGCGGCCCACGTCGTCGGCCGAGCGCGGGCCGGGGCCGGCCGAGCGCGGGGCCGGGACGCGCGGTGCGCCGGGACGGCCGGGCCGGGTGGTGGCCGGCTGGGTGGTGTCGACGTACCAGGGGACCACCTGGCCGGTGTCGTCGAAGTAGGTCTCGCTGCCGCGCAGCCAGGGGACCGGGCCCTGGCCGAAGGGATCGGTGACGGCGTGCGCGAGCGCTCCCGACTCCCAGCGGCGGATGTGATCCGAGGTCATGGACGCCCCCTCCCTCGTGCCCCCGTTGCCTTTATGGCGTTGTCTGTGGTGCCAGGACCGGGCCCGGTGCCGTCGCGTGCCGTCTCGGGTGTGCTCGGTGCGCCGGATCGCTCGGCCGTGCGGGCGTGTGTCGTATGCCCGTGCCATGTGCGTGCCGGTCCCAGCACATCACATAACGCACGACTCCGGTCACTGTTCGTTGCGAATTGGCCTGAAGTGGAAGACCCTGCTCCGTTACACCGGGGCACGGGTGGGACCCCTGGCGTCCGGTGGCCACTCGTGGGGGTGGCCTCAGATCAGCCGGACCGGCTTCTCCGGTCGTATCCCGGCCTCCGCCAGCCAGGCGCGCAGCGGGCCCGGATCGCCCTCCTCGATCAGGCTGAGCACCTTCGGCGCGAGATCGACGGCGCGCTCGCCGTCCAGCAGCAGGGTGGGGCCGTCCAGCCAGTCCAGGCCGGGGGCGGCTCCGGCGGTGTCGACGGCGGCGCAGCAGATCATCGCGGTGATGTGCGCGGCGAGCAGTTCCCGTCCCGTGCGCGGCGGTTGCAGCGGGAACAGCGGCAGGTCGCCGTCCTCCCACAGCGCGCTGTCCGGGCCCTGCGCCCGCGCGCCCTGCGGCGCGGCCCCCTCCTCACGGGCCAGCGCGGCGCTGAGCCCGGCCGCGAGGAGCGCGCTGCGCTCGGTGGCGGGATCGGGGTCCGGATCGTGGTCCGGGTCGGCGCTGTCCAGGGGTGGGGCGGGGGCCGGGACCGTGGGGACGGGCTCGGCGCTGTGGTCGGTGAGGTGGTCCAGGACGCGGGCCAGGGTGGGTCCGCCGGGGTCGGGGGTGGCGGGGTCGAGGCTGGGGCTGACGCCCAGGGAGTCCAGGACCCGGTGCAGCCGGGCCGCCTCCGCGCGCCAGGTGCGGTCCACGACCTCCTCGGGGTACGCCTGCCAGTCCACCGGCGCCCAGCGGGGGCCCGGCTCGGCGGGGCCGCCGTGGAAGAGGCGGGCGGTGAGCAGCGACACGGCCTCGTCCACCGCGCCGGGCTCCTCCAGCAGATCGCACGCGGGACGCTCGCCGAGCCGGGCGGCGAAACCGTCGGCCAGCCGGTCGCGCCGGGACAGCTCGGTCAGCGCGGCGGCCACGCCGACGTCCAGCCGGGAGGGCCAGCGGCCCATCCGCCAGGCGGGCAGCGCCACCTTGGTCAGCAGCCGGTCCCAGCCCGCGTACGCCAGCCCGACCTGCTCCTGGGCGGCGATCCGGGGGCCGTAGTCCACCGACCTGGCGCGCTCGGCGGCGGCCGTGGCGACCCCGCGCTCCATCAGCGCGGCATGCTCCCGGCAGCCGCGCAGCAGCAGCCGGGCCAATCGGCCGAGAGCCGCGTACACGCCCCGGGTCAGCGGGCCGCGGCCCGGCGCGTCGGCGACGGCCACCGCGGCGTCGAGCCCGCGTACGAAGCGGCGGGCGGCGGCTATGTCCGGCTCCGCGGACGGTCCCGTACCGGCGACGACCGGCGCGAGCACCGCGCGCAGCTCCGCGACCCGCATCCACCACAGGAACGGCGACCCGATGACGAGCACCGGCGCCGGGACGGCGATCCGCCTCTCGGGGCGGCCGCCGGGTACCACCGGCTCGTCGTGGGAGCGCGTGATGGGCGGGGCGTGGGCCGGGTGTGTGAGGTCCTCCAGCCAACTGTCGCAGTCCGGGGTGAGCGCTATCGCGGAAGGTGCGGGCACGTCGAGGCGCTCGGCCAGGTCGCGCACCATGCGGTACAGGTCGGGGGCGGACCGCTCCGACACCGGGACCGTGGGGCTCGCGGCGGGGCGCGCGCGGGCCACGACCAGGGCCATGCCGGCGGCCGCCAGCAGCACCAGCACGGCGAGGACGCCGACCGCCCAGCGGGCCGCGTCCCATCCCTGACCGGTGAACTGGCCCGTGGCACCCCCGGTCAGCAGGATCACCTCGGCGGCCGCGGGCAGCAGCGCCACGGCCAGCGCCCGGCTGCGCACGCGCAGCACTGCCAGCGCGCGCGAACGCGCGGCCCTCACGCCGAGCTCTCCACCGTCTCCGGTCATGCGCGACGCTCACCCCCTCCCTGCCGATCGCGTGCTGTCCTGGCGGTGCCCACTCCCCCACTGTGGCACCCGTCACTGACATCGCAATGCCGGTGGGCCAAGTGCCGGACCGCTTGCGCCGCACCATAGTTGGGGCCCCGGCCCCCGTCAGCCGGATGGCGCATTGCTCACTCGATGGAATGGCCTTGGTCAGAGCTGGGTGACAGACGGCAAAGGCCAGGCCCCGGATTTCGGGGTCCGGGGCCTGGGGTGGATCGGGGGTGCCTTCGCGTGGCTAGCAGGGGTCGCTACACCGCGCCGGCCCTGGCTCCCTCGGCCGCCTTCGCCGCGATGTCCGTGCGGTGGTGGGAGCCGTCGAGGCCGATGCGGGCGACCGCGCGGTACGCCCGCTCGCGGGCCTCGGCCAGGTCCTCGCCGGTGGCCGTGACGGACAGCACGCGGCCGCCCGCGCTGACGGTGGCGTCGCCGTCCCGCTTCGTCCCGGCGTGCAGGACGTAGGCGTCGGGGGCGTCCTGCCCGGCCACCTCGTCCAGGCCCGTGATCGGGTCGCCGGTGCGCGGGGTGCCGGGGTAGTTGTGCGAGGCGACGACCACGGTGACGGCCGCGTCCTCGCTCCAGCGCAGCGGCTCCAGGTCGGCGAGGGTGCCGTTGGCGGAGGCGAGCAGGAGGGAGGCCAGCGGGGTCTTCAGCCGGGCCAGCACGACCTGGGTCTCGGGGTCGCCGAAACGGGCGTTGAACTCGATCACCCGCACACCGCGCGAGGTCATGGCGAGCCCGGCGTACAGCAGCCCGGAGAACGGGGTGCCGCGCCTGCGCAGCTCGTCCACGGTCGGCTGGAGCACGGTGCGCAGCACGTCGTCCACCAGCTCCGGGTCGGCCCAGGGCAGCGGGGAGTACGCGCCCATGCCACCGGTGTTGGGGCCCTCGTCGCCGTCCAGCGCGCGCTTGAAGTCCTGCGCGGGCTGGAGGGGTACGACGGTCACGCCGTCGGTGACGGCGAAGAGCGAGACCTCGGGGCCGTCGAGGAACTCCTCGATCACGACCCGCTCGCACGCGGCCGCGTGCGCCTTGGCCTCCGCGACGTCGGAGGTGACGACGACGCCCTTGCCCGCGGCGAGCCCGTCGTCCTTGACGACGTACGGCGCCCCGAAGGCGGCGAGCGCCTCGGCGACCTCCTCGGCGGTGGTGCAGACGTACGAGCGCGCGGTGGGCACCCCGGCCGTGGCCATGACGTCCTTGGCGAACGCCTTGGACCCCTCCAGCACGGCGGCCTCGCGGGACGGACCGAACACCGGGAAGCCCGCCTCCCGCACGGCATCGGCCACCCCGGCGACCAGCGGGGCCTCCGGGCCGATGACCACGAGGCCGGCCTCCAGCTCCCCGGCGAGCGCGGCGACGGCCTTGCCGTCGAGCGCGTCGACCTGGTGCTGCTGGGCCACCTCGGAGATGCCCGCGTTGCCGGGGGCGCAGTGCAGTTCGGTGACGTCGGGGTCGAGGGACAGAGAGCGGCACAGGGCGTGTTCGCGGGCGCCGCCGCCGATGACGAGGACCTTCACGGGGTCAGCCTATCGGTCGGGTCACCGAAGACCGGGGGGTGGGGAAGTTGGAGGTTCCTACGAGGGGAGGCTCGCGCCTGGGCGGGGGCGCCGCGTGAGGCGGGGCCTGAGGTTCGTGGGCGGGGTGCCGGGGCGGTCGGGGTCGGCCGCGCTCCTGATGGGGGTGCACCCGACCGTCGGCCGATGTGGGTGCACTCGGCCGTCGGCCCGCTCACTCGCCCGAGGCGGCCTCAGTGCTCGTGGGAGATCTCGTCGACCACCGTGGCGCCCAGTTCGCGCACGATCAGGTCGCGGCCGGAGAGGGCGGACTCGTCGAGGTCGGGATCGTCGTCCGCGGGGATGTCGTCCTCGGGGGAGACGGGGGACGGCGGCTCGGGAGCCGGGGGTCTGGGGGCGGGGGCCGACCGGTCCTGGGACTGGGGGCCGCCCTGGGAGGGGGAGCTCGGCTGGGAGGCCGTGGGGCCGGGGCTCGCCGCGGGGGCGCCGTAGCCGCCGGTGCTCGCGTGGGCGCCGCCGCCCCCGCCTCCGCCGAAGCTCGGGGTGCCGCCGGAGGGCGGGAGTGCGGAGCCGCCGCCGGAGGGGTCGATGACCGCCTCGATCCTCCACTGCACGTTGAACTGCTCGGCCAGCGCCTGGCGCAGCACGTCCTCGCTGCCGCTGGCGGAGAAGTTGTCACGGGCACCCGCGCTGGCGAAGCCGAGCTGGAGGGTGGTGCCGTCGAAGCCGGTCACCTGGGCGTTCTGGCTGAGCAGGATCCAGGTGAAGCGGCGGCGGTTCTTGACGGCCTCCAGGATGTTCGGCCACAGCATGCGGGGGTCGAGGGCGCCGGAGGGGGCGGGGGCGGCCGGAGCGGGGGCCGAGGGCTGGGACTGCTGACTCTGGCTCGGGGCAGAGGCAGGGGCCGGGGCCTGAGGTCGGCTCGGCGGGGCCTGCTGGGCCTGCGGCTGCTGCTGGCCGCCCGCCGGAGCGGCGGTGGGCCAGGCACCGGAACGCCGGCCGCCACCGGCGGGCGTGGCGGTGGGCCAGGCGCCGGGGGCGGGGGCGGCTTCCTGTGCGGGAGCAGGAGTTGGCGCGGGAGCCGGAGTCGGAGTCGGAGTCGGCGCGGGGGCCGGAGTCGGTGCCGGGGGCTGCGGGGCGACGGGCCCCGGACCCGCGTTGGCCGTACCCGCGTTGCCCGTACCCGCGTGGGACGGACCCGCGTTGGCCGGCCCGCCGGGATTCCGTACGGCCGCGCGAGCGGCGGCGGGGCCGCCGCCGGGCGGTACGGCGGGCCCGTCCCCCATGGCGGGTGCGGCGGCCGGAGCGGCGCCGGGGTGGGCCTCGGGAGCGGGGACGTACTGCATGGCGGGAGCGGCGGCGCCCGCGGAGAAGTTCACCCCGCGCTCGATGCGGTCGAGGCGGGCCATGACGGAGCGCTCGTCGCCGTACGCGGCGGGCAGCATCACGCGCGCGCAGATGAGTTCGAGCTGGAGGCGGGGCGAGTTGGCGCCGCGCATCTCGGTGAGGCCCTGGTTGACGAGGTCGGCGGCGCGGCTCAGCTCGGCGGCGCCGAAGATCTCGGCCTGGGCCTGCATGCGCTCGATGACGTCGGCGGGGGCGTCGATGAGGCCCTTCTCGGCGGCGTCGGGCACGGCGGCGAGGATCACCAGGTCACGCAGCCGCTCCAGCAGGTCGGCGACGAAGCGGCGGGGGTCGTTGCCGCCCTCGATGACATGGTCCACGACCTCGAAGGCGGCGGCGCCGTCACCGGTGGCGAAGGCCTCGACGACGGAGTCGAGGAGGGAGCCGTCGGTGTAGCCGAGGAGGGAGGTGGCCATGGGGTACGTCACACCGTCCGCACCGGCACCGGCGAGGAGCTGGTCCATGACGGACATGGAGTCACGCACGGAACCCTGGCCCGCGCGCACGACCAGCGGCAGCACGCCCTCCGCGACCGGGATGTCCTCCTTCTGGCACACCTCGCCCAGGTACTCCCTGAGGGTGCCGGGCGGGACGAGCCGGAAGGGGTAGTGGTGCGTACGCGACCGGATGGTCCCGATGACCTTCTCGGGCTCGGTGGTGGCGAAGATGAACTTGAGGTGCTCCGGGGGCTCCTCGACGACCTTCAGCAGCGCGTTGAAGCCGGCCGACGTGACCATGTGGGCCTCGTCGATGATGTAGATCTTGTACCGGCTGCCCGCGGGCCCGAAGAACGCCTTCTCGCGCAGCTCACGGGCGTCGTCCACACCACCGTGGGAGGCGGCGTCGATCTCGATGACGTCGATCGAGCCCGGCCCGTTGCGCGCGAGGTCCTGGCACGACTGGCACTCGCCGCAGGGGGTGGGGGTGGGACCCTGCTCACAGTTCAGACAGCGGGCCAGGATGCGGGCGCTGGTCGTCTTGCCGCAGCCGCGAGGACCACTGAACAGGTACGCGTGATTGACCCGGTTGTTCCGCAGCGCCTGCTGCAGCGGGTCGGTTACGTGCTCCTGCCCGATGACCTCGGCGAAGGTCTCGGGGCGGTAGCGGCGGTACAAGGCGAGAGACGACACGCATACGAGGTTATAGGGGAGCACGGACAACAGGCCGCGCGGCGGAAGCGGGCCCGAGCCCGGTGCAGGTCACAGGCGGGTCCCCGGCCCCCGCCCCCGGAAAAACAAGGGCCCCCCACGCACCTGCCAGAGCCGACCTACCCTTGCTGCCTTCCGGCCCTGGGGGAGTTCAGTCAGATAGCACCGCGTGGGGGGCTGCGGAAAGAGTACCCGATCCGGACCTCCGCGAGATACCTCGCTCGAACCGGTGAGGAGCACCCGTCCGAGCTCGGGGAACGAGGTTCGCGAGCACTCCCCGCGGTCATGTAATGTTTGCCCCGGAGGATTCGCCTAGTGGCCTAGGGCGCACGCTTGGAAAGCGTGTTGGGGGCAACCCCTCACGAGTTCGAATCTCGTATCCTCCGCCAGTGCCTCACCGGGCACTAACGTCGAAGGGCCCCGCTGCTTGCAGCGGGGCCCTTCGACGTTCTGGGGGGCCGGGCGGGAGATCCGTGAAGTCTCGGATCAGCCTGAACGACGGTGGCAGCGTCGGCTGTTGGAGCGCACGCTCCCTCCACGGCCGGCCGCGTGGGCCGTGGCCCGAAAAGTGTTGGCACGGTCGGCGGCTCCGGCTGTAGCTTGCCCGCCATGACAGACGAGCAAAGGGGCAATGCCGCGTAGGCGCCCGTCAGCCCTGCGGGGCGAGCAACGAGGTCGTCGGGATGTGCGGCGGCGGTTTCCGCTCATCGATCGGCTTTCCGGCTCCTGCACGGCCGATCTGCGGCGGCTGGAGCGGGAGCGGGGCTGGACCGAGGCCACGGAAGCGGCGTTCTGGCACTGGACGGTACTGGCCCACGGGCCGCTCCGGCAGCTCGCGGACGCGCTGGAGAAGTCTGACTGCGGCATCCGCGAATGCGGTTGCTACGACGTCGGCTTCCGTGAGCATCTGGATGCCGTACTCCACGCTCTCCCGAAACGGAGCGCTCGGGAGCTACGGGCCGTCGTGCGGCCTCTCGACGAGAAGATGATCGCCAGGGCCGCCGTCCAGTTCTCCGGGAGCGGGCTGATGCCCGGTTCGTAGCGGGTGTCTCGTCAGGTACTCCTCCGCCTCCGCCCGCGTCAGGGCGCCCCGGCAGATCACCAAGCGCCGCCCCTCTCCAGCAACACCCCCACCCCCTCCACGATCCCCTCCACGACCTCCTCCGGCGGGATCTCCGGGTCGGTCGGAGCAGGGTGGGTCGTGCGGGCCAGGACCGGGAGTTCCAGTTGGACTCCGCCGAGTCGGGTCTGGTTGACCGGGTTCTCGGGGTGCAGGCCGCGCAGCGGCGGGGGGATGTCGGCGAGAGAGGTGACCGGGGTGAAGGCCGAGTCGGCCAGGGCGGCTGCCAGGACGCGGGCCGCCGGGCGGTTCGAGCCGCCTACGTAGATGGTGCGGGGGGTCGTCCGGCGGTTGTGGCCGTGGAGGGAGATCGTCAGGGTCGCGTGGGACAGGAAGGTCCGCAGCGGGGCGCAGGCCGACATGCGGATGGACGGGATGTGGGCCGGGGGGCCCGTCGGCTGGGTGAAGGTGAGGAGGGTGGCTCCTGTGCGGGCCGCCACCTCCGTCGCCAGTTCCGCCGTGCCGCCCTCCACGCCGCCGTGCAGGGCCAGGAGGCCGACGGGGGCGCCCAGGGTCAGCGTGGTCAGGAAGTCCGTGCCCTCGATCCGCACGACGTCGGTCCGCATACGGCTCAGCGTGCCACCCGTACCGTGCGCGAGACCGTCACCTGGTCCAGGTCCGACACCCGTACCGTCACCTTCATCGTCCACGTGCCGGGGATCGGCAGGTCGAAGGAGTTCGTGGCCCAGTAGCCGCCGCGGTCGGTGAGCCCGGTGTCCAGGGGGCCCAGGCGCTGGGCCGGGAGCGTCATGGTGATGCGGAGTTCGGGGACGGCCGCCAGGGCGCCGTTCGCGCCGTAGACCACCGCCTGGACGGAGTTCGGGCCCACGCGGCCGGGGTCGAAGGTGATCTGGACCTTGCCGTGGCCGCTGTCGCCCACCGCGAACGGGACCGTCGTGACCGAGGCGGCCGGGATGCCCGTCTCCGCAGTCGCCGCCTCTTCTGCCGCCCGGCCCGGCAGGGTGCTGGTCAGCAGGGTCGTCAGGACCAGGACCACCACACCGACCGCCGCCTCCGCCAGGACCGAGCGGCGCAGGTGGCGGAAGGGGAGTGGTGCGTCGGCCACCGCGGGTGCGGGGAGCGCCGGGCCGCCCGCCGGCTCCAGGATCTTCGCCGCCGGCACCGCCAGCCGCGCCGTCCACCGGCGGGACCACGCCGCCGCCGCCAGCAGCAGCCCCACCGCCGCCAGCTTCGCCAGCAGCACGCGGCCGTACGTCGTCTCCGTGAGCGCCTGCCAGGTGCCCAGGCCACGCCAGGACTGGTAGACGCCGGTCACCACCAGGACGATCACCGAGGTGAGGGCGAGGCGGGAGAAGCGGGTGATCACCTGCGGGGGCACCGTGGAGCGCAGGGTCAGCAGCAGGGCCGCGAGACCGCCCAGCCAGGCAGCCGTCGCCAGCAGGTGGAGGGTGGTGGAGGCGATGGCCAGCGGGACCTGGATGCCGGCGGAGGCGTGTTCGGCTGCCGACCAGGTCAGGGCGAGGGCCAGGGCCAGGGTCGCGCCGGCGGTCAGGGCGGCCGGGCGCGGCACGGCCCCGCCCCAGCGGCGCAGGCACACCGCGCAGACCGCCGCCACCAGCAGCAACGCCAGCCGTGCGAGCAGGAGTTCACCGGGCCGGGTGGTCAGGGTGCGGCCCAGGGACGCGAACGTCGGTGCGGTGCCCTCCTCGTACGGGCCGCGCAGCAGGAGCAGGGCGAGCGTCGAGCCGAGCAGGGTGGCGCCGCCCGCGAGGAACAGCGGGCGCAGGGGCGCGCGGCGGGGCGGCCGGCAGTACGCGAGGAACGCGGCCGCGCCCAGCAGCACGGTCGCGGCGAGGTACGCGAGGTAGCGGGCGATGTTGTAGAGGCTGGTGGTGGTCCGGTTCTCCGTCTGGCCGGGCGCGGTGGCCGTCGTGACCGTGCGCTCGCCCACCGAGAAGGTGAGCGCGCCGGAGACGGGGTGGCTGTCGGCGGACACCACGCGCCACGCCACCACGTACGTGCCCTTCGCCAGCCGCGCCGGAAGCGGCACACGGACCGTGTCCGACCGGCCGGGGGCGTGGTCGGCCTGGCCGGTGCTCAGGCGGTGGTTCTCGGGGTCGTAGACGCGGAACGAGTCGGTGAGCAGGCCCACCGACTCGGTGTACGTCAGGGTCAGCGTGCGCGGGGCCCGCTGGAGGATCGTTCCGTCTTCCGGGTCGGTCGTGCGCAGGGCCGCGTGCGCGGAGGCGGGGGACGCGCTGCCGAGGACGAGCAGGACCATGCTCACGGTGGCCAACAGCACGCGCCTGAGCACTCGTTCACGGTCGCGCACGTCGCCCAGCCTCCGTCTTCGGAACACACTCGTCCCCCGCAGTTACGGATGTTCGCGGCCGCGCGCTCAAACCGTACCGGTGGCCTCCGGGAAGGCGGTCTCGCGGGTGAGGAAGGCGAGCCGGGCGTGCTTCTCGGGCAGGTACACGTCCGGCAGGTCGATCTCGGGGAGGACGACCTCGGGGCCGGGGGCGAAACCCTGGCGCTCGAAGCGGGCGACGGCCTTGGTGTTGCGCACGTCCGGGTCGACCACGATCCGGCTGTTGCCCAGCACCAGCAGGACGTACTGGGCCATCGCGGTCAGCAGGGCGGAGGTCCAGCCGGGGCGGTGTCCGCCGGGGGCGGCGGGGGCGAGCAGGAGGTGGACGCCCATGTCGCCGGGGCGGACCTCGTAGCACTCGCCGACGCGGTCGGCCGCGGGGTCGTACGTCTGGAGGAGGGCGGCCGGTTCGCCGTCCTTGGTGACGAGGAGGGCGTGGTGGGTGTCGAGGGTGGCCATGTGGGTGTAGATCTCGCCGACCTGGGCTTCCGTGAGGCCGGTCATGCCCCAGAAGACGGCTCGTTCCTCGCTGACCCAGGCGTGGACCACCGGGGTGTCCGTCTCCGGGTCCAAGGGGCGGATGCGGACGGTGCCGTAGTCGGGGATGTGCTGTTCGTGGGCGGGGAGTCGGGTCATGGCGTCAGACATGTGTTTCCTCGGAGATCTCGGAGTGTTCGAGCGTGAGCCGGGTCCAGTCGGTGACCACCGGGGCGAGTTCTCCCGCGAGCCACAGGGGGAGTTGGTCGCGATGGTGGCGGCTGCCGGGTACGCCGTCCGCGCCGAAGGGGACGATCCAGCGGCTGTCGGCGCGGTCGGCGAGGTCCCAGACGTAGCGGGCGGCGGGGCCTCGGGCGGCCAGGTCGGTGATGCCGGGGACCGCGGTCGTGCAGTTCACGCAGTCGTGGTCGCCGGCCAAGCCCGGTTCCGCGTACGGGCCTTCGGGGAGCGCCCGCCAGGGGGCCACTCGGTGGGAGTCGGACCAGGGGCCGGCGGGGGGCGCGGCCGCGGTCTCCTCCAGGGCCGCGCGTACGGTCTCGCGGCGGTCGATCCCGTACAACTCCTGTGCCTTGAGCAGGTGTTCGAGGGCGAAGCCGATGCGGGCCGTGAGGGACATCCAGGGGAGGAGGACCTCGGGATAGGCGGGGGGTTCGGTGAGGGCGGCGAAGGCGGGGTGGGCGGCGAGGCGGCGTACGACCGCCGTGCGCAGGGCCGCGTACGTCGCCGCCCCGGTGCTGTCGGCGTCCATGTGGCGGTCCCAGGAGAGCAGGCTCTCGCGGAGGCGGGTCGCTTCGGGGGTGAGGGCGTCGAGTCCGGCGAGGTGGTCCAGGAGGGGGGCGGCGGAGGCCAGGTGGGTGTCGGTGTGGATGGCGGGGAGGTCGGCGGCGGACCAGGTGGGGCGCTGTCCGAGGAGGGTGCGGATGCGCTCGGCCCGGTGCGGTGGGGCGAACTCGACGCCCAGGGGGGTGGCGGGACCGCGCTGGTTCGCCATCACGGCCACGCCGTTCTCCAGGGTGGCGTACGGGGGTGTGTGCCAGCCCTGCCATTCGTGGCCCGCCTCCCAGGCGGGGGCCAGGCGGAGGCTGTTGGTGCGGGAGCGGAGGGGGACGCGGCCGGCGATCCGGTGGAGGACGGCGCCCTCGGTGTCGGCGGCCTGCACGACGTTGACCGGCTCGGCCCACGCGTCCAGGGCCCGGTCCACGTCGGCGACGGTGCGGGCTCTCAGGAGGGGGAGCAGGGCGCTGAAGCCGAGGTCTTCCGTGACGCGGGGCGGGTAGCGCAGGGCGACGGCTGTGGCGGGTTCGCCGTACGGCTCCGGAAACGATGCGTCGCCAGGATCGGCCCCCGGCCCACGCACCCCCGCGGAAGACGTCTCCGCGCCCTCCAGGCCCCCAAGACCCTCCGGGCCGCCCGCTATCACCGGCCCCCGTTCCGTCTCGATCACCTCGATCTCCACGGCCGCCTCCCCCGCGACCTCCACCACCTCCACATGGCGGGCGGCCCGGTGCCAGCCGCCGTCCGGGGACAGGGCCTCGACCCCCGCGCCCGTCCGCCGGAGGCGTTCGCGGTAGAGGTCCTGGTAGTCGGCCATGGCGTTGGTGATGGCCCAGGCGACCGTGCCCGTGTGGGCGAAGTGGGCGATGCCCGGGACGCCGGGGACGGCGAGGCCGGTGACGTCGAACTCGGGGCAGGAGAGGCGGATCTGCTGGTAGACGCCGGGCTCCTCCAGGAAGCGGTGCGGGTCGCCGGCGATCAGGGGCAGGCCGGTGGTGGTGCGGGCGCCGGAGAGGAGCCAGCCGTTGCTGCCCGCGGTGCCGGGGCCGTCCGTGGCGAACAGCCCGACCGCCTCCGGACCCAGGTGCCGTATCGCCTCCTCGCGCCACAGCTTGGCCGGGAACCCGGCGAACAGGATGTGCGTGCCGAGCCAGACACCGAGCGGGGTCCACGGCTCCCAGCGGCCGGGGGCGAGCCCCACCCGCGCGAACTCCGGTGTACGCGCGGCCCCTTCGGGCAGGCCCGCGTTGACGCCGTCGGCGTAGGCGCGGACCCAGTCCGCCGTCTCCGGGTCCCGCCTCTCCAGCGCGGCGAAGCAGCGCCTCGCGGTGTCGTCCAGGCGGGCGCGGCGGACGAGCACGTCCCAGGACAGGGCGGAGGCACCGAGGAAGGACGCCGAGGTGCCCCGGGCGCGATGCCGTTCGACCTCCACCTGCCAGGCGCGGTCGATCGCGGTCACCCGCCCCTGCGCACGGGCGAGTTCACGGGCACTGGTGGCGCGCAGATGGGGGATGCCCCAGGCGTCGCGGTAGGTCTCGGTGGTCACCCTGGAGCACCCTTTCCTTTTAGGTTAGCCTTGCCTAACTTCATAACAGGTGAGGGAATCGTACGCGAGGGGCGGAGAGACGATGGGCCGGGGCTGGGAAGGCGCGGTGCTCAAGCTGCTGCGGGCGAAGGACTTCACGTTCACGGTGACCGGCACCGAGGACGTCACCCCGGACTACCGGCGGCTATGGATGACCGACGGCGGGCTGCTCGCGGCGACCGGGGTGCACCCCACGATGTGGGTCCGCCTGTGGTTCTCCGACGACGGCCGCCCCCACCAGCGCGCGTACACCGTCGTCGACCCCGATCCCGCGACCGGCACCTTCGCCCTGGAGTTCGCCCTGCACGAGGGGTGCGCCTCGGACTGGGCCCGCGCGGCCGGGAAGGGCGACACCGTCGAGGCGACCGTGCAGGGCACCGGCTTCCAGCGCCCCGAACCCGACCCCTCGCACGTCCTCGTGGTCGGTGACACCGCCTCACTGCCCGCGATCAACTCCCTTCTCACGGAACTGGGTTCGGCCCCCGCGACCGTCTGGTTCGAGGGCACCCTCGACGGACTCCCCTCGGGCGCCGACCCGGAGCGGCACGAGATCCGCGAGGTACCGCGCCGGGAGGCGGGCCGGCACCTCGTCGAGCGGGTCCGGGCCGAGCTGCCCGGCGTCCTGTCCGGCACCGAGCACCCGTACGTGTGGATCGCCTGCGACACGGCGACGACCCGCGCCCTCGGCTCGTACGTCCGCAAGGAGCTGAACGTGCCCAAGGCGCGTGTGCACGCGCTGGGGTACTGGCGGGCGGACTGAGTCCCCGCACGGGATCATGGACGCATGGACGTCACCCTGCACCTCGCCCAGGACCCCGACGCGGACGCACTGCTCGGCCGCAGCCCGCTCGCCGCGCTCACCGGGATGCTGCTGGACCAGCAGATCCCGATGGAGTGGGCGTTCAAGGGCCCGGAGACGATCGCGCGCCGCATGGGCACCGACGACCTGGACGCGCACGACATCGCCGCCCGCGACCCGGAGGAGTTCGCGGCCCTGCTCTCCGAGAAGCCGGCCGTGCACCGCTATCCGGGGTCGATGGCCAAGCGGGTGCAGACCATGTGCCAGTACCTGGTCGAGCACTACGACGGTGACGCCGAGGCGGTCTGGCGGGACGCCGGCAGCGGGCCCGAGCTGCTGAAGCGGCTGGAGGCGCTGCCGGGGTTCGGCAAGCAGAAGGCGCAGATCTTCCTCGCCCTGCTCGGCAAGCAGCTCGGCGTGGCACCCGAAGGGTGGCGGGAGGCCGCCGGGGCGTACGGCGAGGCGAAGTCGTACCGCTCCGTCGCCGACATCACCGGCCCGGAGTCGCTGGCCAAGGTGCGGGCGCACAAGCAGGAGATGAAGGCGGCCGCGAAGGCCGCGAAGGCCGCCCCGCCGAAGAAGGGGTAACCGCCGGCCGGGTGCCCCCGAGTGGCGGAATGTCCTCTTTCGGTCCAAGCATGGAACATGACCGAGCCACCCACCGGCGGCCCCACGCAGGGCCACCCGTACGACCCGAACGCCGGCGCGGGCCAGGCCCAGCCCGGCGCACCCGAGGCAGGCCGGGGCGGCCCCGAGCCGCTCCGCATGGAGAAGGACCGCGAGCGCGCCGCAGGCGAGCACCACGAGCCGGACTCGCAGCTCGAGGGCCCCCTGCACGCACTCTCCAAGGCGGCCTGGCAGGTCGTCCTGCTCACCGGCATCGCCTCACTCATCCTGGGCATCCTGGTGCTGATCTGGCCGGGGGTCACGCTGCTCGCGGTAGGCGTGCTGTTCGGCCTCTACCTCCTGGTCAGCGGTGTCTTCCAGTTGGTCTCCGCCTTCGGCACGCACAAGAAGACCTCGCTGCGGGTGCTGGCCTTCCTCAGCGGCGGTCTGTCGATCCTGCTGGGCCTGCTCTGCTTCCGGGGGCCGATGCAGTCGATCCTGCTGCTCGCCCTGTGGATCGGCATCGGCTGGCTGATCCGGGGTGTCACCCAGACCATGGCCGCCATCTCCGACAAGGACATGCCCGCCCGCGGCTGGCACATCTTCCTCGGCATCGTCACCTTCATCGCCGGCATCGTCCTGATCGACTCCCCCTTCGAGTCGGTGGCCGTGCTGACACTGGTCGGCGGCTGGTGGCTGATCGTCGTCGGCATCGTCGAGATCATCACCGCCATCCGGATCAAGAGCCGGGCCAAGGAGATCCCGCAGACGGTCTGACTCCCCACCCGCCCCTCGCTCCCCCTGGTCGTCAACCTCCCGCCGCTCCCGTACGCCGAGCGGGCGGATCTGGGCGGCCAAAGGCGGAGCGGGGGCTTCCGGTGGGGAGATGACCTGCGTGAGCACCGCACGTCCTCGCGTCTCGCGCGTCCGGCTCTGGTACCGGGCGCTCGTGCTGCTGCTCGCCCTGTCGGTGCCCGGCGGTCATGTGGCGGTGGCCCAGGCGGGACCGGTGTCGGTCTCGGTCCAGGAGTGCGAGCACGACGTGCCGGCCACCCCGGCCCGCTCCGGGGCACGCGCCCCGCACCGCGCCGAGGTCCCCGACCGCACCGCTCCCTTCCCCGGCCCGGCCCCCGCCCCACCCGGCGCGAAGGCGGGCCCGGAGCGGACGCGGCCCCCGTCCACCGCACCCCTGCTGCGCACGGTCGTCCTGCGCTGCTGACGGAGCCGAGCAGTCGGCACAGCTCTGTCAGTTCCGAGCAGGAGGACCACACTCATGCCCATCGACCCTTACGCGGTCCTGCGCGCGCTGCTGCGCGCGGAGGCCAGGCGCAACGCGCCGCACCGGCCCGACGGTGAAGCAGCCCAGCGGCAGCGGCAGCGGCCGCCGAAGGAGGAGCGCCGCTGACGCGATGGCGGGGGCGGGTCACCGCCTCCGCCGGGCCGTACCGAAGAGGGAACGGGTGATCTCCCGGCCGAGCTGACTGCCGATCGAGCGGGCCAGCGACCTGAACATGCCGCTGCCGACGACCTGTTCCACCAGCGAGGGGTCTTCGGCCGGGGCCTTCTCCCGCTTCCGGGCGGGTTCGGCGGGGGGCTGCGGGGCCGCCGCTGCCGCCGCCAGCCTCTCGTACGCCGACTCTCGGTCCACAGCCTGTGCATAACGTCCGTGGAGCGGCGAATCCCGTACCGCCCCGTCCAGCTCGCCCGCGTCCACCGGACCCATCAGGGACTCCGGCGCTCGCAGCCGGGTGGCGGCGACGGGGGTCGGGGCGCCGTCCTCGCTGAGCACGGTGATCACCGCCTCGCCGGTACCGAGGCCGGTGAGGAGTTCCTCCAGGTCGTACGGGGAGTCGGGGAAGGTCTTCACGGTCGCCTTCAGCGCCTTCTGGTCGTCCGGGGTGAAGGCGCGCAGGGCGTGCTGGACGCGGTTGCCGAGCTGGCCGAGGACGTCGGAGGGCACGTCCTTCGGGGTCTGGGTCACGAAGAAGACGCCGACCCCCTTGGACCGGATCAGCCGCACGGTCTGGGTGATGGCGTCCAGGAACGCGTCGGAGGCGTCGTGGAAGAGCAGATGCGCCTCGTCGAAGAAGAACACCAGCCTCGGCTTGTCCACGTCGCCCACCTCGGGCAGGTCGTGGAAGAGGTCGGCCAGCAGCCACATCAGGAACGTGGAGAACAGTCGCGGCTTGTCCTGCACCGCGGGCAGCTCCAGCACGGACACCACGCCCCGCCCGTCCGGCGCGAGGCGCAGCAGGTCGGCGGTGTCGAACTCGGGCTCGCCGAAGAAGTCCGCCATGCCCTGCGCCTCGAACGCGGTCAGCGAACGGAGGATCACCCCGGCGGTGGCGGTGGACAGCCCGCCGATGCCCTTCAGTTCGGGCTTGCCCTCGTCGGAGGTGAGGAAGGCGACGACCGCGCGCAGGTCCTTGAGGTCGATCAGCTCCAGGCCCTTGGTGTCGGCGTAGTGGAAGACCAGTCCGAGGGACTGCTCCTGAGTGCGGTTCAGCCCCAGCACCTTGGACAGCAGCACCGGCCCGAAGCTGGTGACCGTGGCCCGCACCGGGATGCCGTGGCCGATCCCGCCGAGCGCCAGGAACTCCACCGGGAACCCCCGCGCCGACCAGCTCTGCCCGGTCTCGGCGGCCCGGGTGCTCACCCGCTCCCCGCCCTGGCCCGGCCGCGCGATGCCGGACAGGTCGCCCTTGACGTCCGCGAGGAACACCGGGACGCCCTGGGCGGAGAGCTGTTCGGCGATCAGTTGGAGCGTCTTGGTCTTCCCGGTGCCGGTGGCGCCCGCGACCAGCCCGTGCCGGTTGAGCATCGGCAGCGGCACCCGCACCTGCGCGTCCGGGCGGCACACCCCGTCCCACAGCAGCGCGCCGAGGTCGAGCGCGGGGCCGGTGAAGGCGTACCCGGCGGCGATCTCGCGGGCCGGGGCGGGCAGTTGCGGCGGGCCGGAGCCGTCGGCGGCGGGCGTGGTCGCGCTGTCGGTCATCTCAAGGCCCCTGTCCCGGTGACCACCACTGCCGGTAGTCCCCGTAATGCCCGCTTTGCCGTGTCATTTTCAGCGTCGCACTCCGCCGCCATGGCTGCGCCCGGAACGTCTGGCCCGGTAGGCTTTCCGTGTGATCTTCAAGCGCATCGGAAACGGCCGGCCGTACCCCGACCACGGCCGGGAGAGCACCCGGCAGTGGGCGGACGTCGCGCCGCGCCCGGTCCGCCTCGATCAGCTCGTGACCACCAAGCAGCAGCTCGACCTGGAGACGCTGCTCGCCGAGGACTCCACGTTCTACGGCGACCTCTTCGCCCATGTCGTGAAGTGGCAGGGCGACCTCTATCTGGAGGACGGACTGCACCGCGCGGTCCGCGCCGCACTCCAGCAGCGCCAGGTGCTGCACGCGCGCGTCCTCGAACTGGGCTGAGCCGTTCCGCGCGCCCGACTGACCCGTACGGCCCGCCGGTTACCCCTTTCGGGTTCCGCTAGGCCGGATGGACTGATCATCTAATAGGCATCGCGGCCCCGGCGCACTACGCTGCGCTCATGAGCATGCTGACTCCCCCCGGCATGGGCGGCAAATACCGGATCACAGGGGACACCTACCCTCGGATGCGCCCGCCCCGGCGACGCGGCAGGCTCGTCGCCGCCGTCGTGGCCTCCGTGGCCGCGCTGGGCGTCGCCGGCTGGGGCACGCTGCAGCTCATCGACGTCTTCACCGGCGGCGACGGCTCGGTGTCCGGCCACGCGGCGGACTGCCGCACCAAGGTCGCCAAGGCGGCTCCGGTCAAGGCCCTGCCCAAGCCCGGCACCATCACCGTGAACGTCTACAACGCCACCACGCGCTCCGGGCTCGCCAAGCAGACGGCGGACGAGCTGAAGAAGCGCGGCTTCAAGATCGGCGACGTGGGCAACGCCGACAAGCAGTTCGACAAGAAGGTCAAGGGCACCGGGATGCTCATCGGTCCCGCGTCCGCGCTCGACAGCACGCTGCCGGTGCTGAGCACCCAGCTCACCGACGCCGAGCGCCGCACCGACGCCGCCCGCAAGGGCGCCGCCCTGGACCTGGTCATCGGGGACGGGTTCAAGACCCTCACCCAGCGGCCGGCGGCCGACAGCGCGGTGACCAAGCTGACCGCGCCCGAGCAGGTCGCGGCGGTCACGACCGCCAAGAAGAAGACCTGCTGAACCGGGGCCGCCCGTCGGGCGGCCCCGTCCACGTCACTACTCGGCGGCGCCGTACAGGCGGTCGCCAGCGTCGCCCAGGCCGGGGACGATGTAGCCCTGCTCGTTCAGGCGCTCGTCCACCGCGGCCGTGACCACGGTGACCGGGGTGCCCGCGAGATCGCGCTCCAGGACCTCGACGCCCTCCGGGGAGGCCAGCAGCACCACGGCGGTCACGTCGTCGGCGCCGCGGGCGATCAGCTCGCGGATGGCCGCGACCAGGGTGCCGCCCGTGGCCAGCATCGGGTCCAGGACGTACACCTGGCGGCCGGAGAGGTCGTCCGGCATACGGGAGGCGTAGGTCTCCGCCTGGAGCGTCTCCTCGTTGCGGATCATGCCCAGGAAGCCCACCTCGGCGGTCGGCAGCAGGCGGACCATGCCGTCCAGCATGCCGAGACCGGCGCGCAGGATCGGCACCACCAGCGGGCGCGGGCGGGCGAGCTTGACGCCGGTCGTCCGCGCGACCGGAGTCTGGACGTCGACGGCCTCGGTGCGCACGTCACGCGTGGCCTCGTAGGCGAGCAGGGTGACCAGCTCGTCGGCGAGACGGCGGAAGGTCGCGGAGTCGGTGCGCTGGTCGCGCAGCGTGGTGAGCTTGTGAGCGACCAGAGGGTGGTCGACGACGTGGAGACGCATGTCTTCAACAGTAACCGTGCCCGCCCCGTGCCTCGTGTCGGCATCAAACCGCCCGTCCGGGGGAATGCGGTGGAGACCGACCTGGGTGGTGAGACCGTGACTGACCTGCCAGACCTGCCGGAGAACGGCCGGGCGACGATCGGGGAGCTCGGGCCCTTCAGGCTCCCGCGACCCGAGACGGACGCCGAACGCAGGCGCAGGCGGGCCCAGTTCCTCCGCGACCTGGCCGAGGCCCGGCAACTGCGCGACCGGGTCCAGCCGCGCCGCGCCAAGGCGGCCCGGCTGCGCCACGCCATGCGCATGCGAACGTTCCGCTGGTAGCCCCCGCCGTCGTACGGTCCTGTCAGCAAGCACCGGGGAAAGCTCCCGGCGAGGATGATCGGCGCCCGTCCCGCGGCCGCGGAGACGGGCGTGCGTGGGCGCCCGCGTCGCCGCGTACGATCCGCAGGTGGCGGCGGCGGGTGTGCTGGTGAGCCCTTCACGGACCCACGGTCGGCCGTTTGACGGCGGACGACCGAAACAGCCGGACACAGGGAGCCGAAGACGTCCCCTGAGCGACTTGTTTCTGCCACGATTCCCAGTGGGCGGACCCCGGAGCGCATCAGCTCCCTCCCGCCCGGACCTCCGCCGGGGGGACCCCCAACCGGCACGCCTATGACCAGTGGGAGAGTCACGGTGTACTTCGCCGCACTGCTCGCGCGCACCGAAGACGGGTGGAAAGCGAGCGACACGGAGCTCGACGATGTGGAGACCCTGTCCGATCTGGCCGACCTCGCCCGCGAGGCGTCGCCGGAGGAGGACACGGTGCTCGTCCTGATCGAGCAGGAGGACTCCTGGTTCGGGGTCGTCCGCGTGGACGGGGAGGAGGACCCCCGTATCTACGTCTCCGACGCGGCCGCGGCCGCCCGGAGCGCCTACGGGGAGCTGCTGCTCACCGATGAGCTGCTGGGCCGCGAGCCCGGCGCCGACGACGGGCCGGACCTGGACTCCCTGGACCTCGACGGCACGGAGGACGGCGAGTCCGACGAGGACGACGGCGAGGAGTCCTCGGACGCCGACGCCGTCCCGCACAGCCCGGTCGGCGACCGCCTGATCCTCGGCGATCTCGGCATCGGCGAGAGGGCGCTGCGTGCCCTGGACGCCGATGACGCCCTGGGCACGATCGCCGAGGCGCTGGGCGCCTCGGAGGTACTGGAGACCGTCCGCTGACCGCTCCGCACGAGACCCGAGGAACCGTGGACCCGGTGCGTGACCCCTGGCGTCCCGCGATGCGGCTCGCCCTGGCCGAGGCCGGGCGGGCCGCGCTCGGCGGCGACGTACCCGTGGGCGCCGTCGTGCTCGGCCCGGACGGCACCACGGTGCTGGGCACCGGGCACAACGAGCGCGAGGCCACCGGCGATCCGACCGCGCACGCCGAGGTGCTGGCGCTGCGCCGGGCCGCATCCGCGCTCGGCGAGTGGCGGCTGACCGGCTGCACGCTCGTGGTGACGCTGGAGCCGTGCACGATGTGCGCGGGCGCGCTGGTCCAGTCCCGCGTCGAGCGGGTGGTCTACGGCGCCCGCGACGACAAGGCGGGCGCGGCCGGCTCGCTCTGGGACGTCGTACGCGACCGGCGGCTCAACCACCGGCCTGAGGTCGTCGAGGGCGTGCTCGCCGAGGAGTGCGCCCGGCCGCTGACCGAGTTCTTCCGGGGCCGCTGAGAAGGCCCCCCGAAGGCCCCTGTCAGGGTCACCGGAAGGGCCGTCGGCCATCGATTTCTGCCGATGGGGCACCTTGCTGTAAGGTCTCCCTCGGTAGCGTGTCCGAGCGGCCGAAGGAGCTCGCCTCGAAAGCGAGTGTGGCGCAAGTCACCGAGGGTTCAAATCCCTCCGCTACCGCTTCAGAAGGGCCCCGTCCACGGACGGGGCCCTTCGTGCGTCCCGACCCCGGCCGCCCCAAGTACCGATCACACGCGCCCTGTTGGGTGCACCGAGGCCCGTGACGGCTACACTCACCGCCGCAGGCAGGTCCGTGGGGCACAGGAGACAGGGGAGGCCGCGGTGGCGGTGAACGCCAAGAAGATCGTCGTGTTCGCGCTCGTCGGCTTCGCCATGTATGTGATCATCACGGACCCGGCCAAGGCCGCCGACTACGTCCAGATAGCCTTCGAGGGCATATCGGACGCCGCCGGGGCCATCGGGGACTTCATGACCTGGGTCGTCGACGGCGGGAAGAGCTGACCCGGCCGAAAGAGCAAGAGGTACGTCGCATGATCCGGCACCTGGTCCTGTTCAAGCTCGACGAGGGTGTCGAGCGCGACGACCCGCGCGTCCAAGCGGGCGTCGAGGCGTTCCGCGCCCTCGGCGGGCAGATCGAGGAGCTGCGCTCCTGGGAGTGCGGCTGGAACGTCACCGACCGCCCCATCGCCTACGACTTCGCCATCAACTCCTCCGTCGAGGACGCCGGCGCCCTCCAGCGCTATCTGGACCACCCCGCCCATCAGGCGGGCGTCGCCCTGTGGCGCCAGTTCGCCACGTGGGTGATCGCGGACTACGAGTTCTGAGCCCGGACCACGGTCCGGACCGCGAGCCCTCCGCCTCCACGGCGGGGGGCTTTTCGCATGCCTCGATCCATCCATTGGCGTCGTTTGAGGCCCAACACGGCGTTATGCGGTGCTTGCACACAGTGCACATGTCTTGTGATGCTATGACCGCTTTTGACGGATGATTGACCGATGAAGAGGTGGCGTTGACCGTGTCGGCCAGTACTGCGCCGCCCCAGGCGGAGGCGCCCGCGACCCTCCCAGAACCCTCCGCCACACCCCCTCCCGAGAAGCGCCGGGGCGCCGACACCCGCGCCCTGACCCAGGTGCTCTTCGGCGAGCTGAAGAACCTGACGCCGGGCACGCCGGAGCACAACCGCGTACGCGGAGCGCTCATCGAGGCCAACCTCCCGCTGGTGCGCTACGCCGCCGCCCGCTTCCGCTCCCGCAACGAGCCGATGGAGGACGTGGTCCAGGTCGGCACCATCGGGCTGATCAACGCCATCGACCGCTTCGACCCCGACCGGGGCGTGCAGTTCCCGACCTTCGCCATGCCGACCGTGGTCGGCGAGATCAAGCGGTACTTCCGGGACAACGTCCGCACCGTGCACGTACCGCGCCGGCTGCACGAGCTGTGGGTGCAGGTGAACGGGGCCACCGAGGACCTCACCACCGCGCTCGGCAGATCCCCGTCCACCGCCGAGATCGCCGAGCGCCTGAGGATCAGCGAGGAGGAGGTGCTGTCCTGCATCGAGGCCGGACGCTCGTACCACGCCACCTCCCTGGAGGCCGCCCAGGAGGGCGACGGGCTGCCCGGACTGCTGGACCGGATCGGGTACGAGGACCCGGCGCTGGACGGCGTGGAACACCGCGACCTGGTCCGGCACCTGCTCGTCCAGCTCCCCGAGCGCGAGCAGCGCATCCTCCTGCTCCGCTACTACAGCAACCTGACCCAGTCGCAGATCAGCGCCGAACTCGGTGTCTCCCAGATGCATGTGTCCCGGCTGCTCGCCCGGAGCTTCCAGAGGCTCCGGTCCGCCAACCGGATCGAGGCATGACCGGCGCACGGGAGCACGGAACGGAAAAGAGCAGGTAGCGCCCGTTCGCATGCGGGATCGAATGATCACCGCCAGGAGCGAATCACGCCGCGCGGTCGGTGTCGGCAATTGTGCGCCGAAAGCCCGTCAGACCCCGTTCTGCCAGGGCTTCTTGGCGTCTCACGTGTCGACATGTCACTACAGCGCGTTGCCGACATGTGACATTCTGCGGGAAGCGCGTTTGCCGAGGCTTCGGCTCCGGTATTCAGGTGAAGGCCGCGCTGTCCGATCAGGGCAGTGCGCCGCGACCGTCCCGCGACCCAAAGGGGGTGGCATGTCCGCAGAACAGGGCAGCTCGAAGGTGCTCACGAAGACCGTGGCAGCGCCGCAGAAGCTCGACGCTCTCGACGTCATCGACGGCTTCGAGGGCGCTCAGGCCCTCGACGCCACGCCCGCCCCCGCCGCCCCGGCACCGGCGCCCGACACGGCTCCGGCCGCCGAGGACACCGCGCAACTGCCGGTGCTCTCCGGGGAGATCGACACCCGCACACTCTCCCGCTCCCTGTTCCTGCGGCTCGCCGCGCTCGGCGAGGACAGCCCCGAGCGGGGCTACGTCCGGGACACCCTGATCGAGCTGAACCTCCCGCTCGTGCGGTACGCGGCGGCCCGGTTCCGCTCGCGCAACGAGCCGATGGAGGACATCGTCCAGGTCGGCACGATCGGCCTGATCAAGGCGATCGACCGCTTCGACTGCGAACGGGGCGTGGAGTTCCCGACCTTCGCCATGCCGACGGTCGTGGGCGAGATCAAGCGCTTCTTCCGCGACACCTCGTGGTCGGTGCGGGTGCCGCGCCGGCTCCAGGAGCTGCGGCTGGCGCTGACCAAGGCCAGCGACGAGCTGTCCCAGCGCCTGGACCGCTCCCCGACCGTGCCGGAGCTCGCGGCCGCGCTCGGGGTCTCCGAGGAGGACGTGGTCGACGGTCTGGCGGTGGGCAACGCCTACACCGCCTCCTCGCTGGACTCCCCGGCCCCCGAGGACGACGGCGGCGAGGGCTCGCTGGCCGACCGCCTCGGCTACGAGGACACGGCGCTCGAGGGCGTGGAGTACCGGGAGTCGCTCAAGCCACTGCTGGCCAAGCTGCCGCCGCGGGAGCGCCGGATCATCATGCTGCGCTTCTTCGCCAACATGACCCAGTCGCAGATCGGCGAGGAGGTCGGCATCTCGCAGATGCACGTCTCCCGGCTGCTGACCCGCACGCTGTCCCAGCTCCGGGAAGGTCTCGTCTCGGACTGACCGGCGGCAGGCCCGCCCGGCCCGTGTCGCGCGCTTCGGCGCGGACGCGGGCCGCGGGCATGCGGGGAGCCGTACGGCTCCCGTGAGCGGCGGGCGTGTTCAGGTACCGCCCGCCGGATGGGGCTCCGGGACGGAGCCGGGGGTCACTTCAGCGCGAGCCAGGCGACAGCGGCGACGACCGCCACGGCCACGATGACGCCGATGATCAGGCCGACTCGGGGACCGGAGGAAGCGGCCTCCTGCTGGCGAACCGGGGGAGTCTCGTCGACGAACGCGCGGAACATCTGGGTGCTGCCTGCGGGGTCGTAATTGCCCTGTGGGCCCTGGGTGTTAGCCATGAGCCGAGACACTAGCGAATCCGGGTGCCGGCCCCAAGTGCGGGGCCATGGGGACAGAGCCGGGCAGGCCGCCCGTGCCCACCTGCGCGTTTACGATCGCAATACTTGCCTTTGCCAAGTTTTTGCGCCGTCGGCCACTGATCTATTTGCCTACAGCAACCAAGTATCTCTATGGTTGCCCGAAGCAACGAATACGGGAGGTGTGATGGCCGAGCGGGCGCAGTTCGAGGAGCTGGCACGTCAGCTCAGTGCCGTCGGCGCCGTGAAGCGCGACATCGGGCGGATCCTCCCGCCCGACTGCCCGGCCGGTTCGGCCGCCGTGCTGACCCTGCTCGGCCGCCACGAGGAGATGCGCATGAGCAAGCTCGCCGAGCTGCTCGCCGTCGACATGTCGGTCACCAGCAGGCACGTCGCCCACGTCGCCGCACGCGGCTGGATCGAGCGCTCGCCTGATCCGGCGGACAAGCGCTCGCGCATCCTGCGCCTGACGCCCGCCGGCCACGACCAGCTCGTGGAGCTGTCGCTGCGCACCAGCCGGCTGATGGCCGAGCGGCTGAGCGACTGGACCGACGACGAGGTCGCCCAGCTCATCCAGCTCATGACCCGGCTGCGCGCGTCGTTCGGCGACTGCCGCTCCGGAGTGCCGAGACCGGCCGCCCCCGTGTCCGAGGAAACCCGTACACCCGCGATCACGTAAGTAAAGGAAGCCCATGGCAACGACCACACCATCCGGTGTGCGGGCTCACGCCAAGCACGGGGGCGGGGCCGACGAGGCCCCGATGACCCACCGGCAGATCATGGAGGCGCTCTCCGGGCTGCTGCTCGGCATGTTCGTGGCGATCCTGTCGTCCACGATCGTCTCCAACGCCCTCCCGCACATCATCGGCGACCTCGGCGGCGGCCAGTCCGCCTACACCTGGGTCGTCACCGCCGCCCTGCTGTCGATGACGGCCGCGACCCCCCTGTGGGGCAAGCTCGCCGACCTGTACAGCAAGAAGGCGCTCGTCCAGATAGCCCTGGTCATCTACGTCGTCGGTTCGATGGCGGCCGGTCTGTCGCAGAACCCCGGCATGCTGATCGCCTGCCGTGTCGTCCAGGGCATCGGCGTCGGCGGTCTGTCCGCCCTGGCGCAGATCGTCATGGCCGCGATGATCTCCCCGCGTGAGCGTGGCCGTTACTCCGGCTACCTCGGCGCGACCTTCGCCGTCGCCACCGTCGGCGGCCCGCTGCTCGGCGGTGTCATCACCGACACCTCGTGGCTGGGCTGGCGCTGGTGCTTCTACGTCGGTGTGCCCTTCGCGGTCATCGCGCTGATCGTGCTGCAGAAGACCCTGCACCTGCCCGTGGTCAAGCGCGAGGTCAAGGTCGACTGGGGCGGTGCCGCCCTGATCTCGGCCGCCGTCTCGCTGCTGCTGGTCTGGGTCACCTTCGCCGGTGACAAGTACGACTGGGTGTCCTGGCAGACCTACGCGATGGTCGCCGGTTCGATCGTCCTCGGCGCGCTGTTCGTGCTCGTCGAGGCCAAGGCCAGCGAGCCGATCATCCCGCTGCGCCTGTTCAAGAACCGCACCATCACGCTCGCGTCGCTCGCCTCGCTGTTCGTCGGTGTGGCCATGTTCAGCGGCACCGTGTTCTTCAGCCAGTACTTCCAGCTCGCCCGCGACAAGTCCCCGACGATGTCCGGCATCCTGACCATCCCGATGATCGGTGGTCTGTTCATCTCCTCGACCGTCTCGGGTCAGTTCATCACCCGTACCGGCCGCTGGAAGGCGTGGCTGGTCAGCGGTGGCGTCCTGGTCACCGCCGGACTGCTCCTGCTGGGCGGCATCCGGTACGACACGGACTACTGGAAGATGGCCATCTTCATGGCCCTGCTGGGTCTCGGCATCGGCATGATGATGCAGAACCTGGTGCTCGCCACGCAGAACCAGGTGGCGCCCTCCGACCTCGGCTCGGCCAGCTCCACGGTCACCTTCTTCCGCTCCCTCGGCGGCGCGGTGGGCGTCTCGGCGCTCGGCGCGGTGATGGCCCACCGGATCACGCACTACGTCACGGACGGCATCGGCGCCCTCAGCCCGAAGTACCAGGCCGCGATGGCCAAGTCCGGCTCGACCGACACCATCCCGGATATGGACAGCCTCCCGGGTCCGATCCGGAACCTGTTGGAGAGCGCGTACGGCCACGGCATCGCCGACGTCTTCATGATCGCGGGTGCGCTCGCCGCCATCGCGTTCCTGATCACCCTGTTCATCAAGGAGGTCCCGCTGAAGACCAAGGGCGCGCTGGCGCAGTCCTCCGAGGCCCAGGCCCCCGTCACCGACCCGGCCGCCGCCCCCGCGGTGGCCGAGGCCCAGCAGGTCCCGGCCATGGCCGTCGCCGCCACCGAGGGCGCTCCCTCGGCCGACGGCACGGCCACCGCGGCCGCCCCGCAGGTGACGGCCGTCGCCATGGCCGGCGAGGCCGGCGCCTCGGGCGGCACCCCGGTGCACGGTTTCGTGCGCGGCGCCGAGAGCGCCCCGGTCCCGCGGGCCGCGGTCACGCTGATCTCGCTGGCCGGCCGCCAGCTCGGCCGCGCGGTCGCCCAGGCCGACGGCTCCTACACGCTGGCCGCCCCCGGCACCGGCTCGTACGTGCTGATCGCCTCCGCCGACGGCTTCCAGCCGCAGGCGTCCACCGTGGTGGTGGGCGAGGAGCCGCTGTCGTACGACATCCTGCTCAGCGGCACCAGCGGGCTGACCGGCGTGGTCCGGGCGGCCGGGAGCGCGCTGCCGGTGAAGGACGCGATGGTCGTCGTCACCGACGTGCGCGGTGATCTGCTGGCCGCCGCGCAGACCGGCGAGCAGGGCGAGTTCGGGTTCACCGAGCTGGTGCCCGGCACCGTGACGATCGCGGTCAACGCGGGCGGCTACCGGCCGCGTGCGCTGCCCGTGGAGGTCGCCACCACCGGGGTCACCCGCGTGGAGGTCGACCTGGAGACCGGCGCGCTGCTCAGCGGTGTCGTCCGGGCCCCGCACGGCCCGCTGGCCGACGCCCGCGTCACCCTGGTCGACCAGGCGGGCAACGTGGTCGGCACCGCCACCACCGGTGCGGACGGCGCGTACGCCTTCACCGACCTGGACGGCGGCGAGTACACCGTGATCGCCACGGGTTACCCGCCGGTGGCCACCGCGCTGACCGTCGCCGGTCCCGGCACGGACGGTCACGACATCGAACTCGCCCACCCCGGCGAGTAGTTCATCCGACCGGCCCGTGGCCCGCCGATGGTGCGGGCCACGGGCCGGTCCCCTGACAGACACGCGCTCACCGCGCAGGGAGAAGAACGCCATGGCACTGACCGCGAGAATCCGCACCCGTGACGGCTGGGCCGTCTCGCACGCGGTGGTCACGGTGGCCGACATGACCGGTTCGCAGGTGCTGCGGGCCGAGGCCGACGCCGAGGGCGCGGTGCGCGACGACACCGCGCTGGCTCCGGGGGCGTACACGGTGATCGTGACCGCCGTCGGATACGCGCCCGTCGCCTCCAGCGCCCTGGTCACCGCGAGCGGCCGGGCCGAGGTCGGCGCGGTCACCCTGGCCCGGCAGGGCGGCAGCGAGCTGCCCCCGCCCGGCCCGTGGACCATCGACCCCGTGCACTCCTCGGTCGGCGCGGTCGCCCAGCACCTGGGCATCTCCAGCGTGCGGGGCCGGTTCACCGACTTCGGCGGGCGCATCGAGATCGCGCCCGACGACATCACGAACTCCCGCGTGGAGGCGGTCATCCGGGCGGAGTCCATCGACACGGGCAACGGGATGCGTGACACCCACCTGCGTTCGGCCGACTTCCTCGACGTGGAGAAGTACCCGGAGCTGACCTACCGCTCGTCCGGGCTGAGCCAGGCCGGGCCGGACCGCTGGACCGTGCACGGCGAGCTGTCGATGCACGGGATCGCCCGGCAGGTCGACCTGGACCTCGCCTACCTCGGCACCGGCGCCGACCCCTGGGGCGGCACGCGGGCCGCGTTCCGCGCGACGGCCGAGCTGCACCGGGACGACTTCGCCATGAACTACAACCAGGTCCTCCAGGCGGGCATCGCCGCCATCGGCACCACCCTGCGGATCGAGCTGGACATCCAGGCGGTCCAGGGCGACGCGCTGCCCGCCCTCTGACCCGGTCACGTCCTACGCTCGGCGCATGGCTCCCAACATCGCTACGAACACCAAAGTGACCCTGCCGGAACTGCTGGACTTCGTACGCCCCCGCCATCGCGCCATCCTGCTGACCCGGCGCTCCGACGGCTCGCCGCAGGGCTCCCCGCTGACCTGCGGGGTGGACGACTCCGGGCGGATCGTGGCCTCCACGTATCCGGAGCGGGCCAAGACCCGGAACGCCAAGAGGGACGAGCGGGTCAGCCTGATCGTGCTGAGCGACGAGTGGAACGGGCCCTGGGTCCAGATCGACGGCACGGCCGAGGTGCTGGACACCCCGGACTCCGTCGAGCCGCTGGTCGAGTACTACCGGAACATCGCCGGTGAGCACCCGGACTGGGACGAGTACCGCACGGCCATGGCCGAGCAGGGCAAGTCCATCATCCGGGTCACGCCCGAGCGGTGGGGGCCGGTGGCGACGGGCGGGTTCCCGGCCCGGCTCGCCTCCGACTCGTAGGGCGACACCCTGGTGGCCCGTGGCCGACCCCCGCGAAGGGTCAGCCGCGGGCCACCATCGCTTCGATGCCCGCGATCAGCAGGTCCAGGGCGAAGGCGAAGTCCCGGTCGAGCATCTCCTGGACCGTGTCCCCGCCGCGCGCGGCCATCAGGGCGTAGGACTCCTTCATCACGTCGGAGGTCCCGGCCACCTCGGTGGCCACGGTCAGCGACTGCTGGAAGTACTCCTCCGCGCTCAGCCCGGTGTCCGCGATCCGGGCGTGGAAGTGGCCCTCGATCGTGCCGTAGCCGTACACGAACTGGAAGACGGCCGAGATAGCGCCCGTGACCCCGTGCGCGGGCAGCCCGGCCCGGCCCACCACCTGCTGCACCACCCTTGAGAAGGCCAGGGAGTTGGGGCCGATGTTGAGGAAGCGGCCCGCGATCGGGGACAGCCAGGGGTGGCGCACCATCATCGCCCGGTAGTCGACCGCCAGGGTGCGCAACTGCTCGCGCCAGTCGGCCGCGCCGTCCTCGGGGTCGGGCAGCGGCAGCTCGCCGAAAGCCGTGTCCAGGGCGAGTTCGAGCAGGTCGTCCTTGGTGTCGACGTACCAGTACAGGGACATCGCGGTCACGTTCAGCGCGGCCGCCAGGCGGCGCATGGAGAAGCGGTCCAGGCCCTCCGCGTCCAGCAGGGCGACCGAGGTCGCGGTGATCCGGTCCCGGTCCAGGCCGGAGGGCTGGCCGCCCCGGGCGCGCCGCTCCTTGCCGGTCAGCCAGACGCTGCCGCGCCGCCCGGCCTTGGGGCCCTCCTCTTGGGGGCCGACTTCCTTCACCACCGGGCTTCCCTCCGTTGGCCGTCGCTCACCGCACACCTTGCCAGGTCCGGGCGGCTCAGCCACCCCGGCTCAGACGGCATCGCGCTGGGCCCGCTTGAGCAGGGCCGCCGCGACCAGGCCACCGGCCAGCACGGCGACGGAGCCGACCAGTTGCCCGGCGCTCAGCCCGGCCGACAGGGTGCGGCCGGAGGCCAGGAAGGAGCTGAGCACCGCGCCGAGCACGGCCACCCCGAGACCGTTGCCGAACTCGGCCAGCGTGCCGTTGATCCCGGCGCCGACCCCGGCCTTCTCCGGCGGGATGGCGCTCATGATGGCGTGCGCCATGGCCGGGTTGGCCAGCGCGCACCCGGCGCCGATCAGCACCAGCCCGAGCAGTGTCCCGGCGTACCCGGTCGAGGCCAGTTCGGCGATGGAGACCAGGCCGCCCGCCATCAGCGCCATGCCCAGCGCGATCGCCACCGGGGTGCCCAGCCGGGCCGCCCACTTGGCGGAGACCCCGCTGAAGTTGAGCAGGACCACGGTGAGCGCCAGCGGTGCGGTGCGCGCTCCCGCCTCCAGCGGGCCGTAGCCGAGGACGAGTTGGAGGTGCTGGGTGAGCAGGAACAGCGCGCCGCCCATCCCGAAGGTGATCAGCACCGCGCCGGCGACCGCGCCGGTGAACCTGCGGTCCCGGAAGAACTGGACGTCGAGCATCGGCTCCTCGGTGCGGCTCTCCCAGTACGCGAAGACGGCCAGCACGACCGCCGCCACGGCCGCGGAGCCGAGCACGCGGGCCGAGGTCCAGCCATGGTGTGGGCCGGAGATGACCGCGAAGACCAGGGCGGTCATACCGATCGTGGACAGCAGCGCGCCCAGCAGGTCGGGGCGGGCGGGCAGGCCGGAGGCGCCGACGGCGCGCGTGGCCTTGGACTCCGGGACGAGGGCCACCACGGCGACCAGACCGAGGGCGGCCACGGGCAGGTTGATCAGGAAGATCGCGCCCCACCAGAAGTGGTCGAGCACGAAACCGCCGATCAGCGGGCCCGCCGCGAAGCCGAGGGAGTTGACCGCGGCCCAGATGCCGATCGCCTTCGGCTGCTCCTCGGGCGCGAAGATCTGCATGGCCACGGCGAGCGTGGTGGTCAGCAGCAGGGCGCCACCGATGCCCATGCCGGCACGGGCGGCGATCAACTGGCCCGTGGAGGTGGAGAGTCCGGCCGCCAGCGAACCCACGCCGAACACGGCGAGGCCCGCGATCAGCATCTTCTTGCGGCCGTACCGGTCGGCGGCGCTGCCCGCGGTGAGCAGCAGGCCGGACTGGACCAGGGAGTACGCGTTGATCATCCACTGGATGTCGGAGGTGGCCGCGTGCAGCCGGTCGGTCAGGGAGGGGATCGCCACGTTCAGCACGGTGTTGTCGAGCAGCACGGTGAGCTGGGCTAGGCAGATCACGCCGAGGATCAGCCAGCGGCGGGGATGGCCCTGGGGAGCCTGCTGGAGCGGCGGGGCCGAGAGGTCGGGAGCGGACATGCTGTACACCGTATAGCGGTTTCACTATACGGTGTACAGCATTATCGGCCGAAGGTGCTCGCGGTCAGCCGGCCTTCTTCTGCGCGAGGTCGTAGAAGGTGGCCGAACCGACCGTCACCTTCTTGAAGTTGGCCTCCACCCAGGTGCTGATGCCGGAGGCCGTGCCGCTCTCGCCGCCCATGCCGCCGCGGGCCTCACCGGCTCGGCCCATGCCGCCGCCCATACCGCCGCCGGCGATGAAGTAGTGGATCTCGCCCTTGGCGACGTACCGCTTGAACTGGGCGAGGGTCGGGGAGGGGTCGGTGCCGTTGAAGCCGCCGATCGCCATGACGGCCTTGTTCGTCGCCAGTTGGTAGCTCGCCGCGTTCTGGGAGCCGATGGAGGCGGCGACCCAGGTGTAGGAGTCGGCGTCGGCCTTCAGCAGCTTCTCGGCCTCGGCGGAGACTTTCGCCCCGTCGAGCAGGCCGCCCGCGCCTCCGGCGCCCATGCGGCCGCCTTCGCCGGTGCGGGTGTTGCCGGGGAGGTTGCCGCCGGGGAAGCCCTGACCGTTCTGCCGGCCCTGGCCGTTGCCCTGGCCCTGGCCGTTCCCCTGGCCCTGGCCGTTCTGGCCGCCCTGGCCGGGGAAACCACCGCCGGGAAAGCCCTGGCCGCCCGCCCCGCCCGGCGGCATCTGGCCCTTACCCTGGCCCTGGCCCTGCGCGTTCTGCCCGCCCGGCATCCCGCCGGGGAAGCCGCCGCGCATGCCCTCGCCACGGCCGCCCGGACGGCCGCCGAAGCCCATCATGCTCGCGCCCGCCGGGCCCGCCGTCGGGATCGAGCCGGTGTGCGCGGAGTTCACCGTGCTCAGGGTGTACGCCGTCGGCCCGGCCAGCGCCGCGGCCAGGCCCACCGAGGCCGCGCCCAGCGCCAGGTTCCTCGGTGCGCGGCCGAGGAACAGCAGCCCGAGCGCCGCCACGAGCCCGCCGACCAGCACCAGCCACCTCAGCCAGGGCAGATGGTCCGGCGTGCGGTTGAGCAGCACGTACCCCCAGGCGCCCGACGCCACCGAGGCGGCCGCGAGCGCGACCCCCGCCCACGTCTCGGTACGCCGCTCCCAGAGCAGCCCGGTGCCCATGCCGACGACGGCGGCGAGGTAGGGGGCGAGGGCGACCGTGTAGTACTGGTGGAAGATGCCGGCCATGTAGCTGAACACCGCCATGGTGATCAGCAGCGAGCCTCCCCAGACGAGGAACGACGCGCGGGTCGCGGAGGCGCGGCCCAGTTTCCGGGTGGCCCACAGGCCCGCGATCAGCAGGATCAGCGCGGCCGGGAGCAGCCAGGAGACCTGACCCCCGACCTCGGCGCCGAACATCCGGTCCCAGCCCGTCGTACCCCAGCGGCCCCCGCCGCCCATGCCGCCGCCTCCGCCGCCGACGCTTCCGGTCTCGTCGCCGTTGATCCGGCCGAGGCCGTTGTAGCCGAAGGTCAGCTCCAGGAAGCTGTTGTGCTGCGAGCCGCCGATGTACGGGCGGGAGGAGGCCGGCCACAGCTCGACCACCGCGACCCACCAGCCGCCGGACACCACCAGCGCGAGCGTGGCCAGGCCCAGTTGGACCAGCCGCCTGCGAAGCCGGACCGGCCCGCAGACCGCGTACACGAGGGCCAGCGGAGGCAGGATCAGGAACGCCTGGAGGGTCTTGGCGAGGAAGGCGAAGCCGATGGCGACGCCCGCCCACACGAGCCAGCGGGTCCGCCCGTCCTCGACCGCCCGGACGGTGAAGTAGCAGGCCAGCGCCATCAGCAGGGCCAGCATCGCGTCCGGGTTGTTGAACCGGAACATCAGCGCCGCCACCGGGGTCAGCGCCAGCACCGCGCCCGCGACCAGACCGGCCACCGCGCTGGACCGGCGCCGTACCGCCGCGTACACGACCGCCACCGAGCCGACGCCCATGAGGACCTCGGGGACCAGGACCGCCCAGGAGCCGAGGCCGAAGATCCGCACCGACAGCGCCATGGGCCACAGGAACGCCGAGGGCTTGTCGACCGTGATGGCGTTGCCGCCGTCCAGCGAGCCGAAGAAGAACGCCTTCCAGGAGGTGCTGCCCGCCTGGACGGCCGCCGAGTAGAAGGAGTTGGCGAATCCGGAGGCGCTCAGGTCGTACAGGTACAGCACGAGGGTGGCGGCGAGCAGGGCCCAGAAGGCCGGGCGGGCCCAGCTCGGGTCCTCGGGCCGGCCGCGCCACACACGGTGGGCGAAGGAGGCGCGCGGCGCGGGTGGCGTCTCGGCAGCCTGCGGGGGCTGGTCGTACTGGGTGGTCATCGGGGGTCCCCCGTGGAGATGGTGGTGGGCTCGTCGTAGAGAGCCGTCGGGATGGGGTCCGGCGCGGGGTCCCGGCGGTCCGGGAAGACCCAGGCGCGGAAGAGGAGGAAGCGCAGGACGGTCGCCGCGAGGTTGGCGACGACGAGGACCGCGAGTTCGGTGGTGTGCGCGGGGCCGGTGGTGGCCGCGTCGAGGGCGGCGAGGGAACCGCTGGTCAGGGCGAGGCCGATGGCGAAGACCACCAGGCCCTGTGCCTGGTGCCGTACCGCGCCGCCGCGGCCGCGCACCCCGAAGGTCAGGCGCCGGTTGGCGGCCGTGTTGGCGAGCGCGGAGAGCAGCAGGGCGAGAGCGTTGGCGGCCTGCGAGCCGCCGAACTGCCGGAAGCCGCTGTAGAGCAGCAGGTAGAACAGCGTCGACAGCCCGCCGACCACGCAGAACCCGACGAGCTGACGGGCCAGCCCCTTCGGGACGTCGGTGATCTCACGGTCGCGCGGGTCGTCGCCGAAGGGCCGGGCGAGCCGGTCCAGCGGCAGCGAACCGGTGGTCAGCGCCCGCCCCACCCGCCACACGCCCCTGAGGTCGTCGGTCGCGGTGCGCACGATGCGCACGGTGGAGTCCGGGTCGTCGACCCAGTCGACCGGCACCTCGTGGATGCGCAGCCCCGCCCGCTCGGCCAGCACCAGCATCTCGGTGTCGAAGAACCAGCCGGTGTCCTCCACCAGCGGCAGCAGCACCTGGGCCACCTCGCGCCGGATCGCCTTGAAGCCGCACTGGGCGTCGGAGAAGCGGGCCTGGAGCGAGCCGCGCAGGATCAGGTTGTAGGCCCGGCTGATGAACTCCCGCTTCGGACCGCGCACCACGCGGGAGGTCCGGCTGAGCCGGGAGCCGATCGCCAGGTCGGAGTGGCCGGAGATCAGCGGGGCGACCAGCGGGAGCAGGGCGTTGAGGTCGGTGGAGAGGTCGACGTCCATGTAGGCGAGGACCGGCGCGTTCGAGGCGGACCACACCGTGCGCAGGGCGTGCCCCCGGCCCTTGCGCTCCAGCCGGAAGGCGGCCACCTCCACGAACTCGTCCGCCAGACCGGCCGCGATCCTCCGGGTGGCGTCCGTGGAGGCGTTGTCGGCGATCGTGATGCGGAAGGCGTACGGGAAGGTGCGCGCCAGGTGCTCGCGGAGCCTGAGCACGCAGGGGCGCAGGTCCTTCTCCTCGTTGTGGACGGGGATCACCACGTCCAGCACGGGGGTGCCGGCGGCGGTGGCCGGGAGGTGCTCCCGTGCCGGGAGGGTGCCGGGAGAAGAGTCGGTTCGCATGGGACCGACTCTTCTCAACTCCCCTGTCGCGCCCGTGTGGTGACGCTGTGGCCCGACTGTGAGTGCGGCGCCGTCTCCGGCCCGGCCGCGGGCAGCCCCACGGTGAACACCGTCCGGCCCGGCGCGCTCTCCACCTCCACGGTGCCGCCGTGCGCGGTGACGACGGCCCGCACGATGGCGAGACCGAGGCCGGTGGACCCGGTGGCACGGGTGCGGGCGGAGTCGCCGCGCGCGAACCGCTCGAAGACGTGCGGCAGCAGCCCGGCCGGGACGCCCGGACCGTCGTCCTCGACCTGTACGCGCATCCGCTCGCCCTGCCGCCGGACCCGTGCGGTGACCGTGGTGCCCGGCGGGGTGTGCCGGCGCGCGTTGCCCAGCAGGTTGACCAGCACCTGCTGGAGCCGGGCCGCGTCGGCGGTCACCAGCGCCGGTTCGTCGGGCAGGTCGAGTCGCCAGGTGTGGTCCAGGCCGGCCGCGCGGGCGTCGCTGACGGTGTCCACGACCAGCGGGGCCAGGTCGGTGCGGTCGAACTGGAGCGGGCGGCCCGCGTCCAGCCGGGCCAGCAGCAGCAGGTCCTCCACCAGCAGCGTCATCCGGGCCGCCTCGGACTCGATCCGGCCCAGCGCGTGCCGGGTGTCCGGGCCTACCGTCTCCCGCCCGCGCCGGGTCAGTTCGGCGTAGCCGCGTATCGAGGCGAGCGGGGTGCGCAGCTCGTGACTGGCGTCGGCGACGAAGCGCCGGACCCGCGTCTCGCTCTCCTGGCGGGCGTGCAGGGCGCCGTTGACGTGGTCGAGCATCCGGTTGAGCGCGGCGCCGACCCGGCCGACCTCGGTGTGCGGGTCGCACTCGGCATCGGGGACACGCTCGCTGAGGTTCACCTCGCCCGAGTGCAGGGGGAGTTCGGAGACACGGGTGGCGGTGCGGGCGACCCGGCGCAGGGGGCGGGTGGCGACGCCGACGATGACGGTCCCGGCCAGCGAGGCCGCGACGAGCCCGGCGACGGTGACGCAGACCTCGACCAGCACCAGGGTGTCGACGACACCGTCCATCTCGGCGGTGGGCAGGGCGACGTAGTACCGGTCGGCGCTGTCGCGGCTGACCGCGTACCGGACCAGGTAGTCGCCCAGGCCGGGCAGGTGGACGGTGTGGGCGCTGCCGTCCTTCGGCACGGTGGCGAGCGCGGCGGTCTGCTCGCCGGTGAGCCGCTCGGCGCGCATCCGTTTGAAGACGCCGCTGCCGTCCTTCTGCTCGTCGGACACGGCCCCGGACACGATCGCGCCGTCGCGCACGTACGCGGCGACGGTCCGCGTCTGGTTGGGGCCCCTGGTGAGCAGGGTGGTCACCCGTTCGGCGGGGCTCTCGGTGGCCACCGCCGAGGCGAGCGCGGTGGCGGCCGGGTCCAGCGGGACGGGCGACGGGTGCGGGCGGCCGACCGCGCGTACGGCGATATCCCGGACCTTGCCGTCGAGTTGCTGGTACAGGTGCTCGTGCAGGGCGAGCGTGGTCACCGTACCGATCACCGCGCAGACCACGGCGATCAGCACGACGGACGCGACGACCAGCCGCGTCCGCAGGGTGCGCGGGGTACGCGCGCGGCGCACGATCCTCACGACACGGCGGGCTTGATCAGATAGCCGGCCCCGCGCCGGGTGTGGATCATCGGCTCGCGGCCGGCGTCGATCTTCCGGCGCAGATAGGAGATGTACAGCTCCACGACGTTCGCCTGCCCGCCGAAGTCGTACGACCAGACCCGGTCCAGTATCTGCGCCTTGCTCAGCACCCGGCGCGGGTTGCGCATGAGGAAGCGGAGCAGCTCGAACTCGGTGGCGGTCAGGTGGATGGAGTCCCCGGCCCGCCAGACCTCGTGGCTGTCTTCGTCCAGGCTGAGGTCGCCCACGACGAGCACGGAGTCGGGGCGCTTGTCGGTGGCCCCGGAGCGCCGGATCAGCCCGCGCAGCCGGGCCACGACCTCCTCCAGGCTGAACGGCTTGGTGACGTAGTCGTCCCCGCCCGCGGTGAGTCCGGCGATCCGGTCCTCCACCGCGTCCTTGGCGGTCAGGAACAGCACGGGTACGTCGGGCAGTTCACGGCGGAGCCGGCTGAGCACGGTCAGCCCGTCCATGTCCGGCAGCATCATGTCCAGCACCACGGCGTCCGGCCGGAACTCGCGGGCCGAGCGCAGCGCGCCCTGCCCGTCCCCCGCGCTCCTTATCCGCCAGCCCTCGTACCGGAGCGCCATGCTCAGCAGTTCGGTGATCGACAGCTCGTCGTCCACCACCAGGACGCGGACGGGGCTACCGTCCGGCCTCAGCAGTTCGGTACGCCCCTGGGGCGAGGTCGTGGTCATGGTGAGACCTTGTCCCCAGCCACTGAGAGGAGACTTTCGGCAGTCTGTGATTTCGCTGAGAAACAGGTGGGAGCCGGGCGGGGGTCAGAAAAGGCCGTCCTGACGGGCGCCGAAGTCCTTTACTGGCAAGGTGATTTCGCTGCCCTCCTGAGCTGGGGTCAGCTCCCAGCCGGGCAGCAGCCGGGTGTCCAGCACGAGCACCCCGCGCCCCTCGACGGCCAGGTGCAGATCGGGCCCGGCGGCCGCGACGAGTTCCCCGCCGACCCGGCCCCCGGCCACCAGCTCGATGACGGCGCCCGCGGCGGGTCCGGCCCGCTGAAGTCCGAACTCGTCCATGTGATCGACGACTTGGCAGGGCGCCGGGACGAGGGACTCGGGCCAGTTCCCGAGGGAGACGGCCCGCGCGTGCAGGGCCACCACCTCCGCCGCCCGCTCCTCGGCACCGCCCGGCAGGGACGCTCTCACGGTGCGCTTCACGGCGTACGGGATCCGGTCCGGGACGCCGAGCGCGGCCCGCAGCAGTTCCTCGGTGCGCCGGGCGGCCATCAGGGGGCCGGTGCCGAGCCAACTGAAGCAGACGGCGCCCTGCTCCAGCAGCCGGGCGGACCCGCGCTCGGCCGCGGTGATGCCGACCTTGACCAGACCGGGCCCGAACCAGGCCAGATAGACGCGGTACGGCCGGGGGTCGTCGGCGATCGTGTCGGCGGCCACGGAGTGCGCGCGGTCCAGCCGGGCGCAGTCCTCGCAGCGGGCGCCCGTACTCCGCCCGGGCACGGCCGTTCTCGTCGGGCACAGGTGCCCCCGCGCCCCCACGCATCGCCGCGCCGTGCCGTCGAGCACGCCGAAGGCGACCCGCTTCCCCCAGGTCAGCGCGCTGCGGCGCCCGCCGGACCAGACCAGCGCGGGGCCCTCCAGGGACCAGCGCAGTCCCGTACACGTCCACTTCTGTGCTGCCATCACTCGTGAGGGTAGGAGATGCCGCCGACATCGTCCGTCCGGCGAGGGGGCCCGGTACGGTACGGGAAGAGCCCGAAGCCGCATCCTCTGAGTGCGACTTCGGGCTCTTTCACGCGAGCGTGTAGACGGGAACCCCGTCCGCCGCGCTGCCGGTCTGCCGTACGCAGCCGCGCTTGATCAGCATGCGTACGCAGTCGTGGACACGGTCGAGGGTGAGGCCGGTCCGGGTGGCGACGTCCTCCAGCCGACAGGCGGCCGGGCCGCGCACCAGCGCGGGGGCCAGGTAGGCGGCGACGGCGTGCACGTCGTCGGTGACGACGAGGTTGCGCTCGCGCCAGGTGGCGAGGAGGCGCTGAGGGGTGATCGTCGCCTGCTGCGGCTCGGGGGGCTGGGCGGGACGCACGCGGTCGACGATCTGGTCGAGGGCGTCGGCGATGCGGGTGAGGACGTCCTGGACGCCGCCTACCCGGTGGGCGAGGGTGCCCAACTGCTCGGTCTGGCGTGCCAGGTGCTCGCTGACGCGGGCACGCTCCTCGTTGGCCTCCCGCATCTGCGCGAGATGCTCGGCCTGCGCGGCGGCGAGCGCCTCGTCGGCCCGCAGGTTGCGCTCCTCCAGGCGGACGATGGCGTCGGCTACCTGTCGGGGCATGACGTAGGAGGTGCCTGGAGTGGTCTGGAGCGGGGCGGGGTCGAGGCTGTAGGTGCCGTCGCGCTGGATGGTGACGATGACTTCGGCGACCCAGGTTTTGAAGGGGGCGCTCTCGGGCTTGGTGCACCCGTTCACGAGGAGGATCAGGGACCGCAGATTCACCATCCGCATGGACTTCTTGAGCCCGTGACCTGCGATTCTGCGCGAAGTGGTCTCTCCATAGACGCTTCGTGCCAAGTCTTCGAGACTCTGGTGGCCATCCGTCGGAACATGGTGCAGCAGTGCCTGCCGCGTGTTCACGTACCCGAGCCTCGTCGCCACGTCCACGGCCGGGAACCAGTGCTCGCCGTCGGGGGTGGTCAGCCTTCGTACGCGGGCTCCGGTGGCCGCGAACACGAAGTCGTCGATGTCGATCGCGCCCCGCTCGGGCAGCCTGGTCGTGTCGTCGTGCTCGTGCATCGAGCATCACCTCCACCCCGGAAGCTAGGGACGCCGATCAGCAACTTCGGCCGGTGGAGGGCACGTTCACTCGATCGGAGACAGAGGTATCGATTCGGCACGGACCCCCACGGGCGCGGAGTCCGGACGCCGGCCCGCCAGCGCGCAGCCCACGCACCCCGGATGCCCGCCGCGGGCCTGCGTGTCGCGCACCCGCAGACCCCACTCCGGACGCGGCCGCACACCCGGCGGCTTGCCCCACCCGCTGAGGTGCAGCACCCAGGTGACCAGCACGCTCGCCGCCACGATCACCGTTCCGCCCACGAGAGCCGGAACGGACCCCGTGCACACCCCCGCACCCACGACACCACTGCCGAGGGTGGCGATGGCACACCCGGTCCACCCGGCGATCGTGTGACCCTCGTCGTACAGACTCATGGAACGGCCTCCTACAGGTCTCTCACAGTCTAAGAGATTTACCTCTCGAATATCTCACAAGCTAAGGAATCAAGGAAGATGGACGGCACGCCCCGCCCGCCCGCGAGTCCGGCCGAGGCGCTGACCGCGATGGACCACCTCATCGCCGCGCACCTGATCGGCCAGCAGGAGATGGCCCGGCGGCTGGGCCTGACCGTCACCGACCTGACCTGCTTCGGCTTCGTCCTCCAGGCCGGCCCCGACCTCCTCACGGCAGGCGACCTCGCGGCCCTCGCCCAGGTCACCACCGGCGCGGTGACCGGCATCCTCAACCGCCTGGAGCGCGCCGGCTACGTCACCCGCCGCCCGGACCCCACCGACCGCCGCCGGGTCCGCGTAGCGGCGGTCCCGGCGGCGGTGTCCCGCGTGGAAGCCGCGTACGGCGGCCACTACACCCGCCTGATGACCCTCTTCGCGGACTACACCCCGGCCGAACTGGCCGTCATCACCGACTGGTTCACCCGGGCGACGGCCCTGGCCCACGAGTCCCGGGCGGAACTGTCGACGGAGGAGTCCGGCTGAGGGCGCGGGCGGTGGACCCCCGCACACGACGAAGCGGAGAGGCCCCGGGTGTCCGGGGCCTCTCCGCGTTCGGGCGTGTTTCACAGGTACTAGATGAGGGAGCCCGGCGAACCGTCGAGCACCGCGCTGTAGGCGCCCTCGGCCATCCGGCCGTCGGGCACGCCGGGCGGGCAGTGAGCGAGGAACGAGGCCGTCGTGCCGGAGTGGAGCAGCCGGCCGGACTCCAGCACAGCCACCTGGTCCGCCTCCTCGGCGAGGTCGGCGACGTCGTGCGTGGAGAGCAGCACCGCGACGTCCCCGGACAGGCCGCGCAGCAGGTCCCGGAAGACGCGTCGCTGGCGGGGGTCCATACCGGCCGTGGGCTCGTCGAGCAGCAGCACCCGCGCACCGTGCACCAGGGCACCGGCCACGCCGATGCGGCGGAGCTGTCCGCCGGATACGTCACTGGTCCGCTCGTCCTCCTTGTCGGCCAGCTCCACCTGACGCAGGGCGCCCCGGGCCGCGTCCCACGCCTCGCTGCGGTTCATGCCCTTGAGCCAGCCGACGTACGCGACGTACTCGCGGGCGGTCAGCGACGGCACGGCGGCGATGTTCTGCGGCATCCAGGCGACGGCCCGGCGGTACTCGCGGCTGCCGGCCTTCAGCCTTCCCAGGTTCACGCTGCCGGACCGGGGGGTGGTGACGGAGGCGCCCAGCCGCAGCAGGGTGGACTTGCCGGCGCCGTTGGGGCCGAGCAGAACCGTGAGCCCCGGCTGCACCTCGTAGGTGAACCCGTCCAGCACCGGCCGCTTCCTGCGCCCGTAGGTGTAGGTACAGGTGTCGTAGCGAAGGCTCACAGTTCCTCCTTCTGGGCGGCGAGAACGTGGGTGATGACACCCGCCGCCGCGATCACGGCGCACGCGACTGCCGCGAGCGGAGAAGTGGCGGGCTCCAGGATGAAGCCCCAGGGGTAGGGGTCGGTGGGCATCCGGTAGCCGAAGAGCACCACGCCGAAGACCATGGCCACGGGGACCATGACCGACGCCCGGCCCAGCCACGGGCGGACCAGGAGCAGCAGGCCGGCCGCGCACGCGGTGTTGCGGCCCAGGGTCCACATCGGATGCGTGAACGGTTCGTCGAGGACGACCGAGGTCACGGCGCCCGCCAGTTCCAGGAGAGCGATCACCCCGAGGACGAGCACCGCGTCCAGGCGCCGGACCTTCCGGATGCCGCTGGCCTCAGCCGCCGGGACCCGGGTGTCCAGGCAGAGCGCGATCACCCCCGTCAGGAGGATCGGCACGAACTGGCTGAGCTGGACGGTGGCCGAGCCGCCGAGCGTCAGGGCGGGCAGCGGCACGGCCGACCCCCCGAGCAGCAGGGCCAGCACGAATGCGGCCGCGCATCCCGCCGGGAGCGTGGTCGTCGCCCTGCGGCAGCGGACCCAGAGCGTCATGCGGTCTTCCCCTTGGTACAGGCGGCGTCGAGGCCGTGGGCGAACCAGGCGCGCTGTCGGGACTCGGGCAGTTCGAGGACAGCGTCGATCTGCTTCCGGTCCTTCTGCCAGACCAGGTCGTTGAAGAAGGGGTCCGCTCGCAGCGCCTTCTCGTACGGGGTCGTCTGCCCGGTGCGCTCGGCCGCCCAGGCGAGGACGGCACGGGCCCAGTCCGCCCGCGGCGCCCGGCAGGGGAAGCGGACGGCGTCGCGCATCACCTGGTAACCGAGCTCACCCTTGCGGGCGGACGTGGTCAGCGGGACGTACCAGGTCTTCGCTGTGGAGGGCCTCGGGTACCTGCCCTCCGTCGACGTGTCGACCACCTTCGCGGGCGGTTCGGAGACACCGGCGGTGCTAAGCCGCTCGACGGTCCGGGCGACCTCCGCCCGGAGGGTCCCGGGACCCGTCTTGCTCGACGCCGCCACACAGATCTGGGGCGCCCGGCCGGCACAGCTCATCGGCACCGCCTGCGTGCGCATGCCGCCGAAGTAGCCCCAGCCGTCCGCGATCCGGCTCGCGCCCAGCGTCACGACGGCCACGAGGGCGACGGCCGCCACGACACGCACGGTCCGCGGCGCCGCCAGGACCCAGAGGAGTACGGCAGCACCCGCCAGACCGGCGGTGAACAGGACCGGCACCGCGGCCGCGGCCAGGCTGTAGGTCTCCCCCGCGACCGGGGGCTCGGAGATCATGCCCGCGATGTGCCGCCACCACACGGGACCGACGGCGACGGATGTGGAGACGAGCAGGAACGACAGGACACCGAGGGCCGGCGCCGCGATCATCGGGTTCACCTTGCTGCCGGCGACGAATCCCACCACCGCCCACAAGGCCAGGTCGACGAGGACCGTGACCAGCGGGAGCAGGCTCCAGCCGTCGGGGACCGTCCGGTTCTGGAACAACGAGACGGTCACCGGAGCGACGGCGGCGAGCCACGCCAGGGTCACCCCAGGCCAGAGCTGCCGTGCGACCACATGGGCCCGGGTACGCGCCGGGGCCAGCTCCCAGAAGCCGCCCCGGGTGAGCCGCCCCGCCTCCCAGGCGGCCATCACAGCCACGAAGGCCGTGCTGTAGGCGGTGGTGCCCAGCGCGATGGCCACCATTCCGGGGGCCCATCCGATGCCGTGCGGATCGCTCCACTTGGCGGCCACGTCCAGGTAATAGAGGACGGTGAAGCACACCATGAGAAGGCCCAGCCAGAGCGGGCTGCCGATCCGAAGGTGACTGCGAAGTGTCACGTCTCTCCAGTCGCGGCGGGGCCGCGCGGCACACGGCCGCGCGGCCCGCTCAGTGATGGAACGTCAGTCGGCCTGGGTGGTGTCGACGTACACCTTGTCGACGAAGAGCAGACCGCCGCCGCCGACGTCCGTGGCCTTGAAGTAGTAGTCACCGGACGGCAGACCGGTCCACTCTCCGTTGCTGGTACCGCCGTTGAAGCACGCGGTGAACGTCTTCGAGTCGTACTTGGGGTCGGTCTGGAGCGGAACGTCGCGGTAGTACGCGACGGTCACGTCCTGGGACCCGTTCTGCACGAAGCAGCCGGTGAACTGGAGCTGCGAGTACGACTCGTCGGCCCAGCGGCGGGACTCGTCGCCCTGGCCCCAGCTCGAGATGTACGACGTCCAGTTGGCCGAGGCGTTCGGCGCCACGATCAGCCCGAGGGCCGAGGTGGTCGCCAGTACTACGGCGGCGCGTCTTATGCTGTTCGAGATGGGCATGCGTATCTCCTTGTGCCATCAGGGATTCGGCGTGCTGCTCATTGCGCGAGGCGTCGCGGGATGCAGCCTGCGGCGCCTCGGTGATCATGCCCTCGCCGTTCGGTGATGACAACCCGGATACTTGCAGAATCTCCATCGGGCCTGCGCCAACTTGCACAGTTTGTGAGCCAGTTGTTCGACACGGGCGAAGCCCCGCCTCACGGGCGCACGAAGCGCCCCCTGGCCCCTCTCTCCCCCATGCGGAAGATCGCCCCCGCTTCTCTTCCGCATGCCCCGAAACGCAAGAGGCCCCGCATCTCTGCGGGGCCTCTTGCCTGTGTGCACTCGGCAGGATTCGAACCTGCAACCTTCTGATCCGTAGTCAGATGCTCTATCCGTTAAGCTACGAGTGCTTGTTCTTTTGTTTTCGTCTCCGTTTCCCTGGCCTTTCGGCCTGTCCCGGCGACAGGAAGAACATTACATGACTGCCGCCGCCATGTGAAATCCGTTCCCCGCACCCCCTCTGACCTGCGGAAACGTCGAAACGTAGATCGGGCGGGCGGGGCCCGGAGCCACCCCGGTAACGCCGAAGCCCCGGTCCATGTGGACCGGGGCTTCGGATCAGGGGCGGAGGCGGAGGGATTTGAACCCTCGATGGGCTTTAAGACCCAAACCGCATTAGCAGTGCGGCGCCATAGACCGGACTAGGCGACGCCTCCAGCACAACCACTCACGCGAGCGCGCGATTGGTGCGTGCAGATGATGACACAGGCAAGCGCGGTGTCACCAATCGGTCCCCACGGTACTAGGCGCGAGGCCCGCAGGGCAAAGGGCTTCTCCCGGCGAGGCGCGCGGAAGATCCACGGAGGGTCTCGGCAGGTGGGCGCAACGTCCGCGGGGGGTGCGCGTTGGGCTGGGTATGAGTCCTCTCCTGTCCCGCCGGGCGACCCGGTCCGGCCCGCCGCGGCGCGGTCTCGCGCCCCTCGCGGCTTCCCTCACCTCCCTCACCTCCCTCCTCTGCGGCCTCGCCGCCGCCCCGGCCGGTGCCGTCCCCGCCATGCCCTCACCCCCGCTCCCGGAGGACCGCGTCGGCGATCACCTCACCCTCGTCGTGCAGGGCGCCGGGACCGGGCGGGACGGAGTGAGGGAACTGTTCTGCCATCCCGCCGCCGGTGATCATCCGGAGCCCGCCGAAGCCTGCCGCGTGCTCGACGAGAACACCCGCTGGGGTCGGGACACCTTCGCGCCGGTCCCCCCGGACAGCATCTGCACCATGATCGACGGCGGCCCCGCCACCGCCCACGTCACCGGGTACTGGGCCGGCCGCCCCGTGGACGCCACCTTCCGGCGGGGCGGCGGCTGCGAGATCGCCCGCTGGGACCGCCTCGTGCCCTTCCTCCCGGACATGGGGCCGGACGCCTGAGCCGGCCCGTACCCCGGAGAACCCCGTAAAGGTCCCGCGAAGGTCTCACGGAGTCGTTGCGCAGCCGGGTGGTGCCGGACCGGTGGGCCGGGCAGGCGGGCCTGGGCGCACGTCAGAGGGCGGCGAGGCGGCAACTCGCGTGCCCGGAAGGCGACCCGTGGTGGGATGCGGGCATATGTTCGGCGTCACTTCGTCGTGGTACCTCCCTCCCATCCGGCGCCGTGCGCGCGGGCGGAGCCCTTAGACTCCCTCGCGTGACACCCCGCGGGCCGCTTGGCAAGATGGCCCGAGCGGTCGGCAAGGTGCGGTGACAGGGAGGAAGCGTCTCGTGAGCAGCAGGCCATCCCGAGGCGCTGCTCGCCTCGCAGCCATACTCGACGCCCTGCCCGACGCGTTGCTCCTGGTCAACGCCAACGGCACGGTCGTCAATGCCAACACCATCGCCCTGGAGGCGTTCGAGGCACCCGGTACGGCGCTCGTGGGGCGGGGCCTCCTCGATCTGCTCCCGCAGTTCGACTCCAAGCTGATCCCCGGCTCGATGCGCCGCCCGGACCACATGGACCCGCACGGCCGGACCAAGCCGACCCGGATGGTCGCCCGGCGCACGGACGGCACCGACTTCCCGGTCGAGGTCACCAGCGCGAACCTGGAGAACCCGCAGCAGGCGTACGACGGTTCGGCCTACACCGGCGACGAACTGCTGATGCTCGTCGTGCGGGACCTGTCCGGGACCGTGGACACCGAGGCCGAACTCGCCCGCTCCCAGCGGCAGACCGAGATGATCCTGCGCGCCGCCTCCGAGGGCGTCGTCGGCACGGACACCGACGGCCGGATCGTGCTCGTGAACCCCGCCGCCGCGCAGATCCTCGGCTACCGCGCCGGTGAGCTGGGCGGCAGGGAACTGCACACCCTCGTCCTGCACTCCCGCGCCGACGGCTCCCCGTTCCAGTACGACGAGTCCCCGCTCGCCGACACCCTGCGCTCCGGGCGCAAGCACCGGGTGCGCGGGCAGGTGCTGTGGTCCAAGAGCGGTGACGAGGTCTCCGTCGACCTGACCACCGCCCCGGTGCGCGACGGCGACCAGCTCGTCGGCGCCGTCATGACCTTCACCGACCGGCGCCCGTACCAGTCCCTCGCCGACGAGAAGGAGGCGGTGGAGAAGGCGCACGCCGAGGAGCTGGAGCGGCTCGCCGAGGAACACGCCTCCGAACTGGCCGCGCTGCGCGAGAAGCACGCCACCGAGGTGGAGGAGCTGACCGAGCAGGGTGCCGCCGAGCTGGCGGAGCTGCGCGAAAAGCTCCAGGAGGAACTGGCCGCGGGCGAGGAGCGCTACGCCGCCCTCGGCGAGCGCGAGAAGGACCGCTACGAGGCCCTCGCCGGCCGCCACGAGCAGTTGCTCACCCTCCTCGCCACCTCGCTGCGCGGCCCGCTGGACGAGCTGCGCCGCGAACTGGCCGCCCTCGCCGCCGACGACGCGGGCCAGTTGTGGCCCGAGGCCAACCAGGTGCTGCACCACCTCTCGGCCGGGTACGCCCGCATCACCGCCCTCATCGACAACGTCCTCGGCTTCCAGCGCCTCGACTCCGGCACGGAGGACATCACCCGGACCAAAGTGATGCTGGACGCGGTCGTCGCGGCCGGCGTCGACGGTGCCGTGGAGCTGATCGGGCCGGGCCGCGTGCAGTTCGCCGTGCACGCGCCGCCCATCGAGGCCGAGGTCGACCCGCAGCGGCTCGCCATCGCGCTCGCCCACCTCGTGGCGGACGTGGCGGGCGTGGACGCCACCGGCAACGCCCCGGTGTCGGCCGCCGGTTACCTGGACAACACCGTCGTGGTCGCGGCCGCGCAGCGCGGCGAGGTCGCGCGGATCGAGGTGCGCGGGCCGTACACCGGCGGCGACCCGGTGCACGAGCCGATCGTGCGCGGGATCGTCCGGGCGCACGGAGGTGTGCTCCAGACACATGAGGTACCGGGCATGAGTGGGCGTGCCTACGTCCTCGAAGTGCCGTTGGGCGGTGGCGCCGGGACGGTCGCCGCGCGCGTCCCGGACCCGCGCGAGGCCGTGTCGTCCGGCGCCGAGATCGCCCTCGTGGGCGATCAGGGCGGACGGCGGCGGGCGCGGCGGTCCTCCACCGACGCGTTCCTGGAGAGCGAGGTGGCGGGCGCGGACGCGGCCGACGCACCGGGTGCTGCCGCGCCCACCGGGCGGCGCCGCAGGCGTGGTGCCCCGGCGGCCGAGGAGCCGGGTCCGGCCGCGATCGAGAGCGCGGAGCCGGGGTCCGGCGGCACCGGACGGCGGCGCGGACGCCCCGCCGAGATCGCCCCCGTCGGCGACGGGGTGGCCGCCGAGGGCGCCGTGATGACGGCGGCCGAGCACGCGGCCGGGACCGCCGCTTCCAACACGGGACTTGGCGGCGCGGTGCCGCCGCAGGGCGTACCGGTGCCCGCGGGCCAGGTCGCCCGTCAGGGCTCGGGCGAGGCCCAGGCGGCCCTGCCGCCCGCGCTGCCCGCCGCCGGGGGCCCGACGGCTCCGGGCGCGGAGGTCGCGACCTCCGACGACGCGGCGCCGACCGGCCGTCGCCGCCGCGCGCTGGCGGCCGCCGCCGAGCGTGCCGCCGCGCAGGACACCGGCGCGCGTACGGTCTTCGCCCTGCCGCCGGCCGAGGCGGACCGCACGCCGGAGCCGGAGGCCGCGGCGCAGGGTGTGCACGTCGGGCCGATCCCGGGGGCTCCGCTGCCGGGTGCGGGTACGGCCGCGGGTACGGGGGCCGCTCCGGGTATGGCCGTGGGTGCCGTTCCGGTGCCGGGACAGGGCGTGGGCCCGGCTCAGGCCGTCGCTCAGGCCCCGGTCCAGGGTGCCGCTCAGGCCCCGGCTCCGGACATGGCTCCCGCCGCGGGCCCCGCTCCCGCGGCACCGGCCCCCGGCCCCGCTCCCGCCGTGCCCCCCGTCCAGGCCGCCCCCGTACCCCCGCAGCAGTCCCCCGCCGACGGCGACCCGGGCGACGACGGGCGGCACGACGCGGTGCCCGTGGACCAGTCCGAGGACCACACGCCTCCGCAGCCGCATCCCACCACCGCGCCCACCGGCAGGCGCCGCCGGGCCGTGGCCCAGCCCGCGCAGGCGGAGCCGGGCATCCCGGCGCAGGGCGCGCCCGGTGCGGGCATCCCGGCGCAGGCCACCTCCGGCCAGCCCCTCCCGGTGCCCGCGCAGGCGCCCGCTCCCGAGGCTGCCGTACCCGCGCAGCCGCTGCCCGCCGAGGCCGCGCCGGCTCAGGCGGCGCCCGCTGCGGCCGTTGCGCCCGTTCCCGCTCAGGCGGCGCCGGTTCCGCAGCCCTGGCCCGACGACGAGGACGACGACACCGCGGGCGCGGGCCTGCCCGGTGCCGCGCTGCCGCCGCAGTTCACGCCGCAGCAGCAGCCGCGTGCCGCGCAGCCGTTGCCCGCCGAGGCGCCCGGAGGCGGCGAACCCGACTCCACCCAGGGCCGCGCGATCAGTGTGCGCACGCTGGGGCAGGGCGTGCCGTTCGTCCGGCAGGCCGCCCAGGTGCAGCAGCCGACCGCGACCCCGCCCCCGCACGCGACCAACGGCGGCGGACGCCGCCGCAAGCTGGGCACCCCCGCCCCGCGTCCGGAGGCGCAGCCCGAGCCGGGCGCGCGCCCGCACCCCGAGGCCGTGGCGGCCCCCGCGCAGCCGCGCCGGGCGCCCGGCACCGAGGGTGTCGGACGGTCGTACGCCATAGGAGCTCCGGACGCGAACGCGGCCGAGGGGCCCGAGCCGCTGGACGGGCCGGGCGGCGCCGTGGAGGTCGCGGACACCCCGCGCCCGCAGCCGATGGACGACGAACTGCCCCCGGAGCCGCTGGACAACCCGCGCCGGCTGCTGGTGTGGCCCGCGCCGGACGTGACGACCTCGGACGCGCTCAGCAGCCGCGGCTACCGGCCGGTGGTCGTGCACTCGCGCGAGGAGGTCGACGCGCAGATCGCGGCGTTCCCCGCCGCGCTGTTCGTGGACCCGCTGACCGGCCCGATCACCCGGACCGCGCTCCAGTCGCTGCGCCAGGCGGCCGTGGCCGCCGAGGTGCCGGTGCTGGTGACGGCCGGACTCGGCCAGGCGAGCCGGGAGGCGGCGTACGGCGCCGACCCCGCCGTGCTGCTGAAGGCGCTGGCGCCGCGCGACAGCGAGCAGCATCCGCCGCGGGTGCTGCTGATCGAGGAGCACGCGGAGATCGCGCTGGCGCTCACCGCCACGCTGGAGCGGCGCGGCATGCAGGTGGCGCGGGCCGCGAGCGACGGCGACGCGGTGACGCTGGCGGGACAGTTCCGGCCGAACCTCGTGGTGATGGACCTGATGCAGACCAAGCCCCGCCAGGCCGGGATCGTGGACTGGCTGCGCGCCAACGGGCAGCTCGACCGGACCCCGCTGGTCGTCTACACCGCCGCGGTCGACCAGGCCGACCTGCCGAAGCTGGCGTCGGGCGAGACGGTGCTGTTCCTCGCGGAGCGTTCCACCAGCGACGAGGTGCAGGGCCGGATCGTGGACCTGCTGGCGCGGATCGGCACCAACTGAACGGTGGCCGGGGTCCCGTGGGACCCCGGCCACCGGTGGCGCTCAGAGCCGGGTGACGTCCAGCTCGCCGTCCGCGTACCGCCTGCGCAGCACCTTCTTGTCGAACTTGCCGACGCTGGTCTTCGGGACGGTCTCGACGATCGTCCAGCGCTCGGGGAGCTGCCAGCGGGCGATCCCGCACTCCTCGGCGAGGAAGACGCGCAGCGCCTCGAATCCGATCTCCGCACCCTCCTTCAGGACCACGGTGGCGAGCGGGCGCTCGTCCCACTTCTCGTCCGGCACGGCGACCACGGCGGCCTCCGCGACGTCCGGGTGGGCCATCAGGGCGTTCTCCAGCGCCACCGAGGAGATCCACTCGCCGCCGGACTTGATGACGTCCTTGGCGCGGTCGGTGAGGGTGAGGTAGCCGTCGGGGGAGATGGTGCCGACGTCGCCGGTCTTCAGCCAGCCGTCCTCGCTGAACTTGTCGTCCGGGCGCAGGGGTTCGGCGTCGGGGCCGTTGTAGTAGGCGCCCGCGATCCAGGGACCGCGCACCTCCAGCTCGCCGGCCGACTCGCCGTCCCAGGGGAGGCGTTCGCCGCCGGGGCCGGTGAGGCGGGCCTCGACGGAGGTGGGGAAGCGGCCCTGGGTGAGCCGGTAGGCGAACTCCTCCTCGGTGCCGATCACGTGGGCGGGCGGCCGGGCCACCGTGCCGAGCGGGGAGGTCTCGGTCATGCCCCAGGCGTGGCAGACCCGCATGCCGAGCGCGTCGAACGCCTCCATCAGGGAGGGCGGACAGGCCGCGCCGCCGATGGTGACCTGGGTGAGGGAGGTGACGTCCCTGGGGCGGGCGCCGAGTTCGGCGAGCAGACCCTGCCAGATGGTGGGGACGGCGGCCGCGTGTGTCGGACGCTCGGTCTCGATCATCTCGGCGAGCGGGGCGGGCTGGAGGAACCGGTCCGGCATGAGCAGGTTGACGCCGGTCATGAAGGCCGCGTCCGGCAGGCCCCAGGCGTTGACGTGGAACTGCGGGACGACCACCAGCGAGGTGTCCTGGTCGGTCAGGCCCATCGACTGGGTCATGTTGACCTGCATGGAGTGCAGATAGACCGAACGGTGGCTGTACACCACGCCCTTGGGGTCGCCGGTGGTGCCGGAGGTGTAGCACATGGCGGCGGCCCGGCGTTCGTCCAGCTCGGGCCAGTCGTAGTGCTCCGCGCGGCCGGCGAGCAGCTCCTCGTACTCGTGGACGCGCGCGGTGGCGGCCGCGAGCGGCGCGCGGTCGCCGGGGCCGGCCACCACGATGTGCTCGACCGTGGGCAGCTTCGCCAGCAGGGGAGCGAGCATCGGGATCAGCGAGCCGTTGACGATGATCACGCGGTCCGCGGCGTGGTCGACGATCCACGCGAGCTGCTCGGCGGGCAGCCGCAGGTTGAGGGTGTGCAGTACGGCGCCCATGGAGGGGATGGCGAAGTACGCCTCGACGTGCTCGGCGTTGTTCCACATCAGGGTGGCGACCCGGTCGTCGTCCCGCACCCCCAGTTCGTCGTGCAGGGCGTGTGCGAGCTGGGCCGAGCGGGTGCCGATCTCGGCGAAGGTCCGCCGGTGCGGCTCGGCCTCGCCGGTCCAGGTGGTGATCCGCGACGATCCGTGGATGGTGGACCCGTGGTTCAGGATCCTCGAGATCAGCAGCGGTACGTCCTGCATGGTGCTCAGCACGGCGGGCGTCCTCCCCGGCAGCGTTGCCTGTACGGAAGTAGAGTCGCGCTGATTCTGCGCACATACCGCGCGGTATGTCACTAGGGGGACCGAAAGTCGGCGGCGTATCCCGCGTCTCTCAGCGGGCCAGGCCCAGCTCGGGGTCCTCGCGGAGCTTGCCCAGGGCGCGGGAGACGGCGGACTTCACGGTGCCGACGGAGACACCGAGCAGCTCGGCGGTCTGGACCTCGCTGAGGTCCTCGTAGTAGCGCAGGACGACCATGGCCCGCTGGCGCGCGGGCAGGCGCAGGATCGCCCGCCACATCGCGTCGCGCAGCGCCTGCCGCTCGGCCGGGTCCTCGGCGCCGGGACGCGGCTCGGGCTCGGGCAGCTCGTCGCAGACGTACTCGTCCACCCGGCGCCTGCGCCACTGCGAGGTACGGGTGTTGAGCAGGGCGCGGCGCACATAGCCGTCGAGCGCCCGGTGGTCCTCTATGCGCTCCCAGGCGACGTAGGTCTTGGCCAGCGCGGTCTGCAGCAGGTCCTCGGCGTCGCTCGGGTTGGCGGTCAGCGAGCGGGCGGTGCGCAGCAGGGCGGGGTGGCGGGCGCGGACGTAGGACGCGAAGGAGGGGTAGAGCGAGGTCGCGGCCGAGGCGAGCCGGGGGTGGGGGAGAGTCTGCCGCGCTGGTGCGGCGGCGGCCGAGGCGCTGGTGCAGACGGGTGCGGTCATGACTCCACGCTAGGAGCGGGTACGGCTCCGGGGATCGGCCGGAGGTCCCGAAGCCGGGTCCGCCTCAGGTTGTAGGGGTGGGGTTCGCCGGACCTCCTGAAGGTGGAGTGGACCTCCACCCGGCCTGGGGGTTCTCCCGGAGGGGTTCCCGGACCGGGCCCCGGCACACGCACGACATCGGCGCGGCGGCACCGAAGTGCCGGCCGCGCCGATGTCATGACCCCGAAGCACACCCCGGCGGAGCCCCTCCCCAGGGACCCCGCCCCGGGCTCACCGGATAGGTCCGCGGTGACTGCTTGCCATCTCTTCCTCCAGTACCGAACTACGGCTTGAGCCAGGGCGGTTGGCCGACCATCCCGGCTCGCTGTACGACGTCGCACCCGAGTACTGCCCGCCACATCCGGCCCCAATCTCCCCAGGGGCCCCGATTACCACGCAAGCGTGATGACAAGTCGATAAACCCCCATCGCCACTTTTCTCCACCCTCACCGTCGAACCGGACATCCCCGCCCTCTTCCCATGCTCGAACGCACGTACGACCATGGAGGCATGGCCACTTCCGCCCGCCGGGCCGGGACACCGGTCCTCGCCCACGCGCTGTCGGCCGCCGAGCGCGGCCTGGCCGTCATCCCCCTGTCCCGGAGGAAGCTCCCCGCGCTGCGCTCCCCGCACCGGGCCGACCCCGCGCACCCGCCCTGCCACGGCGAGTGCGGCCGCTTCGGGCACGGGGTGCACGACGCCTCCGCCGACCCCGCCCGCGTGCGCGCGCTCTTCGCCGCGGCGCCCTGGGCCACCGGGTACGGCATCGCCTGCGGCCTGCCCCCGCACCATCTGATCGGCGTCGACCTGGACACCAAGCCCGGCACGGACTCCCCGGCGGCGCTGCTGGCCCTGGCGGCGCGGCACGGGTTCACGGTCCCGGAGACGGTCGTCGTCCTCACTCCGAGCGGCGGCCGTCATCTGTGGCTCACCGGGCCACCGGACGTGGCGGTCCCCAACTCGGCGAGCCGGCTGGCCCCCGGCATCGACATCAGGGGAGCCGGGGGCTACCTGGTCGGCCCCGGTTCGCGGGGCACCCACGGCACGTACACGACGGCGCCGGGCACCGCCCGCCTGCGCCCGGCGCCCTGCCCGCCGGCCCTGCTGGACCTCCTCCTGCCCCCGCCGCCCCGCCCGGCACGGGCACCCTCCGCCGACGGGGGCACCGCCCTGGTCCACTTCGTCCGCACCGCGCACGAGGGCGAGCGCAACGCCCGCCTCTTCTGGGCGGCCTGCCGCGCCCACGAACAGGGCACGGGCCCCTCCCTGACCCCGCACCTGCTCGACGCGGCCCTCGACGCAGGCCTGCCGGAACCGGAGGCCCGCGCCACCCTCACCTCGGCGGCGCGGAGAGCGGGGTACGGGGGCTAGGGAGTGTCTCGCGCCACGTCCGCCGCGGCTCGCACGAACTCCCGCACGCGCGCCGTCGTGTTCCCCGCCCGCCACACCGGCCCGCGCCGGATGGGCGGAGCGTCGTGCAGGGGTACGTAGGCGATGTCGGGCCGGGGGTAGTAGCGGCGCGAGTGCTCGCCCACCGGGAGGACTCCGAGGCCCAGGGCGACCAGGGTCAGCATCTCGGAGAACGAGGCTCCGGCGGGGCCCTTCGGTATCGGGCGGCCCGAGGGGGTGCGGTCGGGGGTGCGGTCCCGTTTGAAGGCGGCGGAGGTGACCGCCGGGTACTGCACGACGGGGTGGTCCGCGAGCACCTCGAGCGACACGGACTCCTCGCCCGCGAGCGGATGCCCGGCCGGGACGGCGAGCACCCGCCCCTCCACCAGCAGGTCGGCCCCGCAGGCCATGCCGTCGAACGGGAACGAGGCGATCAGCACGTCCACCGAGCCGTCGAGCAGACTCGCGCGGGAGTCGGCCAAGCGCGCCTCCCGTACGACGACCCGGCACTCGGGGTGCCGCTCGCGGAACAGCCCGACCGCCTTCAGCAGCGCGGGCGCCGTCCACTCGCCCAGGAAGGCCACGCGCAGCTCTCCGGTGACCCCGCGGCTGGCGTCAGCGGCCCGGCGGAGGGCGTCCGCCATGCCGTCGACCAGGGGCGCGAGATCGTCGGCGAGGCGCTGCCCCACGGGTGTGATCCGGACACTCCTGCTGTTCCGCTCGAACAGCGGGCCCCCGACCCGCCGCTCCAGCTTCCGGATCACCTGGCTGACCCGCCCGGTCGTGACACCCAGCCGCTCGGCGGTGCGCCCGAAGTGCAGCTCCCGCGCGAGCGTCAGGAAGCACTCGATCTCGATCCGCTCCAGCATGCGTCCCCCAGCGTTGAATCGGGCTCAACGACCGTAAGCCGATCGGCGCTTGATGGGACCCCGGCACCGGCGGATCGTAGAAGCGTCTCCACTCCCACCCCTTCCGGAGGAAAAAGTGCCCGAGCTGCGCGTCAAGGCCTTCGACCACCTGGTCCTCAACGTCGCCGACGTCGAACGCTCCCTCGGCTTCTACACCGCCCTCCTCGGCCTGGAGCCGGAGGGCGTGGACGAGTGGCGGGCCGGCAAGGCGCCGTTCCCCTCCGTCCGCATCTCCCCGGACACGATCATCGACATCGTCGCGGGCCCGCGGCACGAGTCCAACGTCGACCACTTCTGCCTGGTCGTGGACCCCCTCGACTGGACCGAGGTCATCGGATCGGGCCGCTTCACCGTCCTGGAAGGCCCGGTACAGCGCTCGGGCGCGCGGGGCGAGGCCACGTCGGTCTACGTCCAGGACCCGGACGGCAACACGATCGAGCTGCGCTGGTACCCGCAGGACGCGGGGTCCTAGGACCCGGCACGCGGAAGGGGTGCCCCTCGTGCGGGGCACCCCTTGCCGTACTGCGGAGGCGGTGGGATTTGAACCCACGGTGACATCGCTGCCACGACGGTTTTCAAGACCGTTCCCTTAGGCCGCTCGGGCACACCTCCCCGCTTCGCCCACCTGGGGCGGAGCGGGGTACAGCGTACCGGGAGCGGGCGCCGGGCGGGCGACGGACCTGCCCTAGCTGTCGCCGACCCGGGAGCCGAGGGTGAGGTCGACGGTGCGGGTGTCGCCGCCCCGCTGGTAGGTGACCTTGACCTTGTCGCCGGGCTTGTGGGTCCAGATCTCGCCGATCAGGGTGGGACCGCTGTCGATCACGGAGTCGTCCAGCTTGGTGATGACGTCGCCCGGCTTGAGGCCCGCCTTCGCGGCGGGGCCGCTCGGCTCCACCGCGGCCGCGCCGCCCGTGCCCTGGTCGGTGATCTTCGCGCCGTTGCTGGACTCCTCCAGGGAGACCGAGGCGCCGATCTTGGCGTAGACCGGCTTGCCGTTCTTGATGAGCTGCTGGGCCACGTACTTGGCCTGGTTGATCGGGATGGCGAAGCCGAGGCCGATCGAGCCGGACTGGCCGGAGCCGAAGCTGCCGCCGCTGGTGGACTGGATGGCGGAGTTGATGCCGATCACCGCACCGGAGGCGTTGAGCAGCGGTCCGCCGGAGTTGCCCGGGTTGATCGACGCGTCGGTCTGCAGGGCGCTCATGTAGGACGCCTTGCTGCCGGAGCTGCCGTCGCTGGAGGCCACCGGGCGGTTCTTGGCGCTGATGATGCCCGTGGTCACCGTGTTGGACAGCCCGAAGGGGGCGCCGATGGCGATCGTCTCGTCGCCCACCGCCACCTGGTCGGAGTTGCCCAGCGAGAGCGGCTTGAGGTCGGAGGGGGCGTTCTTCAGCTTGATGACGGCCACGTCGTAGCCCTGGGCGTGCCCCACGACCTCGGCGTCGTACTTACGGCCGTCCGGGAAGGTGGCGGACAGCTTGCCGCCGTCGACCGCCTCGGCCACCACGTGGTTGTTGGTGACGATGTGGCCCTGGGTGTCGAAGACGAACCCGGTGCCGGTGCCGCCCTCGCCGCTGGTGCTCTCCGCCTCGATGGTCACCGTGCTGGGCAGCGCCTTGGACGCCACGCCCGCGATGGTGCCCGGCGCCCGCTTGACCTGCGAGGCGCCGTTGTCGGCGGCGGTGACGGTGGTGGAGCCCTGGCCGTCGTTGTCCTTGGCGAGGGTGTAGCCGAGGCCGCCGCCCAGACCGCCCGCGACCAGCGCGGCCACCAGCACCGCGGCGATCAGCCCGCCGCGCCCGCCGCCGGCCGGCTTCGGCGCCGGCTGCTGGTAGGAGGCACCCCAGCCACCGCCCGCGCCGCCCGCGCCCGCCTCGCCGTAGCCAGGCGTGCCGGGCGGCGGCGGGGGCGGCCAGGAGCCCTCGGGGGCGCCGTAGGACTGGGTGGCGCCGGGTCCGTACGGATGCTGCTCCGGCGCTCCGGGCGGGCCGGGGGGCACCGGCGGAAGCTGAGCCGTCGCGCCCGCGTCGGGCACGCTGCCCTGCGGGGAAGCAGCGGGAGATGCCACCGGCACAGGAGGTGCGGACGGGGCCGGGGGTACCGCGTTGCCCTCGTTCTCGGTGCTCACAGCTCTTCTCTCCTCGATCCACGGCTGTTGTCGTCGGTCGCGCTCGGTCGCACTCGATCATGCTCGGTCGCCACCGGTCGCGTCGCGTCGTATACGGGTCGCGTCGGTCCATGGTCGGTCATGCCCGTGGCCGCGTGCACGCCCGTCCGCCCGAGACGCGCGGACCGGCACGGCAGGGCCGCGCGTGGTCCCGTGTCTGTTCCTGTTGTACGCACTCAGCTTTTCCCACGGGCCGTCAGGGCACCGTAAGCGGTCCCTGTGGGACCGTGGGGACCCTTTATATAAGACTTCTCGGGCAAAAGTGAGATAAGTATGCGTGGATGCCCGCCCGGTGGCGTGCTCCCCCTCAGCACCTGCCCGCTCACGCCGCCCGCACGACCCCGCGTCGGTGGCACCATGACGCGGTGACCCACGCACCACACCACACCATCCAGGTCGTCGCCCACCGTGGAGCCTCCGAGGACGCGCCCGAACACACCCTGGCCGCCTACCGCAAGGCGATCGAGGACGGCGCGGACGCCCTGGAGTGCGACGTACGGCTCACCGCCGACGGACATCTGGTCTGCGTCCACGACCGCCGCGTGAACCGCACCTCCAACGGCCGCGGAGCCGTCTCCGCGCTGGAGCTGTCCGACCTCTCGGCCCTCGACTTCGGCTCCTGGAAGAGCCGCGGCGGCCGGGACGAGGAGCCCGACTGGGAGCACCGGCCCGAGGACCGCGAGGAGACGTCGGTACTCACCCTGGAACGCCTGCTGGGACTCGTGGCCGACGCCGGGCGCCGCGTGGAACTGGCCATCGAGACCAAGCACCCCACCCGCTGGGCCGGCCAGGTCGAGGAACGGCTGCTCACCCTGCTGCGACGCTACGGGCTGCACGCCCCCGCCTCCCCCGAAGCCTCCCCGGTCCGCGTGATGAGCTTCTCCGCCCGCTCCCTGCACCGGGTGCACGCCGCCGCCCCGACCCTGCCCCTGGTACTCCTCGCCCAGTTCGTCACCCCCCGCCTGCGCGACGGACGCCTGCCCGAGGGCGTCACGATCGCGGGCCCCTCGATCCGGATCGCCCGCAGCCACCCGGCGTACGTACGGCGGCTCAAGGAGGCCGGTCACCAGGTGCACGTGTGGACCGTGAACGAGCCCGCGGACGTGGACCTCTGTGTCGGCCTGGGCGTCGACGCCATCATCACCAACCGCCCGCGCGCGGTGCTGGACCGCCTCGGCCGCTGACCTCTTCCGCCCCCGAGGAGTGCTCCGGCGCGTTCGCTTCCCGCAAGGACGTTGCGAATGCGTCGCCGGAACGAGACTGGCCGGTTTCCGGTACAGGCCATTGGGGCATCCACACCGTGGCGTGGGGCGAAGGAGGTCTCGGGGGTGGCGTTGGTGGTGGCACAGGAGGTGCCCGCGTCGTCGAGCATGGCCGTACCTCATGGCCCTGCGGGCGTGGGGAAGGCGAGACACCGGATGCGGGCGCAACTGCTCGGCGGCGGGGTCCCGGAGACGGTCGTGGACGACGCCGCACTGATTCTGTCGGAACTGCTGAGCAACGCGTGCACACACGGGCGCCCGCTGGGCGGGGCCCGGGCCGGGGACGGCGCGGTGCGCGCGGCCTGGCGGATCGACCCGCGCGGACGGCTCATCGTGGAGGTGACGGACGGCGGCGGCCCGACCCGCCCGGCTCCGGCCACCCCCTCGGTCACCGCGCACGGCGGCCGGGGCCTGAGCATCATCGACGCGCTCGCCGACGACTGGGGTGTACGGGACGACGTACCGGGCGAGGTCACGGTCTGGGTCGTGGTCCACGCCGACGTGCACGATCCCGATGCCGGCGGCCCGCGCGAATCTTTCGCTACGCGCGTCACCACCGCCCCGCCGGTCGCCGCGCTGGCCGAACTGGGCTTCACGGACACCTTTGAGGCCCTGGACTGAACGGGCGGCGCGGAAAAGGCGGTTGTCCACAGGCGCCGCCGGATCGCGCCCCCGTCGTCCACAGGTTCCCGTGGCCCGCGGCCCGAACGACTAGGCTCCCGCCCGTACGAGACCAGCCGTAACCGGGAGACAGCCACGATGGCCAAGAAGCGACCCCAGACCAAGGGCAAGCGCCCGCAGCCGCACGGGGCCGAGGGCGAGGTTCCGGTCGTCGGCGCCCGCGAGGCGTGCCCCTGCGGCAGCGGCCGCCGCTACAAGGCGTGCCACGGCCGCGCGGCCGCGCACGCGGTGACCGAGCTGGTGCAGCGCCCGTTCGAGGGCCTGGCGAGCGAGTGCGACTGGGTGGCGCTGCGCGAGCTGGTCCCGGCCGCCACCGTCGAACTGACCCTGAAGGACGGCCTGCCCGAGGGCGTCCCCTCGGTCACGCTGGCCACCGTGCTGCCGATGGCGTGGCCCGCGCTGCGCCGCGACGACGGCTCGGTGCTGCTCGGCCTGCAGAACGACACCGCCTCCGGCGACATCAGCCGCGACCTCGCCGACACGCTCCAGCGTGCCCTGGTGGCCGAGCCCGGCACCCCGGTCGAGGGCCGCCGCGCCCCCTCCGGCACCCCCCGGCTCCAGGACCTGCTGGACGACGGCGCCGCGTTCGAGCCGGTCGTGCACAGCGGCTTCGAGTTCTGGGTGCCGGACGCGGAGAACGCCACCCCGGAGGTGTCCGCCTCCCTGGAGCGGGCCAACTCCGCCGCGATCCCCACGGTGAAGCTGTCCGGCGTGGACGCCGCGTACTGGTGCGAGACCCCGGAGAAGAACCACCTGCGCTGGGTGATGCCGCACGAGGAGGAGCACCTGCTCGACGCGCTGGCCCGGCTGCACACGGCGGGCACCTCCAGCCTGGGCGAGGGCACCCGGCTGGTCGGCTCGTTCCGCGCGCACGGCCTGACCGTGCCGGTGTGGGACCTGCCGAGCGGGGTCGGTGCCGAGGAGATCGAGAAGCCGGCCGCCGAGTTCGCCGAGCGGCTCGCCGCGGCCCTCGCGGTCACCGAGCCGCTCACCCCCGAGGAGCGCCGGGCGCGCGGCGGTCTCACCAACCGCCAGGTCACCCTGAGCTGACCCGGGCCGAGGCCGCGCGGAACGGGTGACTCCTGTCACAACTCCCCGGTGTGTCAAGCGAATCGGTGTCCGAATGGGCCGGTCCGAATTTGCGAACCGCCGATCTCTTGTTACCGTTCCAGTAGCCCGGTTGCTGGTGCATCCCCCGTCGCCAGCAACCGGGCCTTTCCATGCCCGCGCCCGGCCGGATCAGCCGTAACTGATCCTCAACTCCCGTTTGTGTCAACGGAGTTGCTGCCCGCGCGGAGCAGCAGCGGACCTTCGGTGCCGCGCGCGAACTCGGAGACCGCCGTGTAGGCGGCCGCCACACCCCGCGCGCGTTCGCGGGGCGTCTCACAGGTGGCCGGAGCGTCGTCCGCGCCGGTGGCGCAGGTCGTGCGTACGGCGCGGCCGTCCGGCCCCAGCAGGCTCAGCACGGCGTCCACGGCATCGCCGGTGGTGTTGCGGTAGTAGACCCGCGCCCAGGTGTCGCCGCCCCGCGTCAGCACACAGGTCTGCGCCTCCAGCCCGTCCGGCGAGGCGATTTCGGGTCCGCAGCGCGCGGAGGTGACCCGGTCCGGGGAGGGGCTCGCGGAAGAAGCGGGCGAGCCCCCGGCCCGCGCGGGTGCACGCCCCACCGTGTCGGCCCCGCCCACCTGCCCGGCCGAGGCCACGGTCAGCGGCAGCAGCAACGCGGCCGCCACGAGGGCCGCCAGGGCGGAGGTACGGAGCGGTCCGGCTCCCGGCCCGTCCACGCGGGGCCGGTGATTTCGCAGCATGGCCGGAAGATAACGAGCGCACCCGGCCGTCCGGCCCCGTGCGCCCACGACACCCCTACAACTCGGGCGCGCTCACACCCGTACGAGTGAGGGCGTCGACCACCGTGTCCACCACGGCCTCCACGTCGGGCACCCAGGGGGAAGCGGAGCCGGGCAGCGGGGCGCGCTCCCAGCGGACCTCGCCCTGGCCGGTCGCGGAGGGCGGAAGGGCGAGATAACCGCCCTCGCCGTGGAAGCGGAGCGAGCCGGGGACGAAGTCCTTGGCGTACAGCAGTTCGCCCAACTGCTCCATCGAGTAGGGCTTCACGAGGATCGCCCAGCGGTGCGGGGCGGCGACGACCGGGCCGAGCCGCATGCCGCGCCGGTCGAGCAGCGCGAGCGCACGGGCGCCGGCCTCGGCGGGCAGGCTGACCGCGCAGGGCGCCTGGCCGCCGGTGGCGAGGACGACCGGCGCGTCCGGCCGGCTCGTCCACCACCAGCGCACCATGCGGGCGTCGGTCGTGGCCGCGAGGAGGCCGGGGTCACCGGGGTGGGCGCCGGGCACCGTGCATCCGGGGTCGGAGCAGGAGCAGCCCGTCGGGCCCTGCGGGTCGGGGGCCGCGCCCGGCACCACGGGCCACCGCCACGTCGCCGCGAAGGTCGAGGCCGCGTCGATCGGCTCCGGGCCGTCGTCGTCCCGCCGGGACGGGAGTCCGTGCCGCCTTCCGAGGATCTCGCGCATGAGCGCTCGTTCCTTTCCGTTGCACCGCTGGCAACACCGTGGACATCACAACATGTGTGGATCACTTCACTGTGCGTACCTGTTGGCGCATCACGCCCTCGCGTACGGCGAGGGGAACCCCCAGGGATGGAGCATCTGTCGCGTCCGACGTGCGGTTCTTCAGGAGCACGGACACGGCACGGGGGTGGCGAAGTCTGGCGTTTTGCCGTCGCGCGTGTTTCTCTCCGCCTCCGCCACGGGAGGATGGGGCTCGGTCGTCGGTGGTTATGACGTCCGGGTCCTTCGCCAGGTTCCGGGCGGCCTCGGCCGCCCCTGGCCTTCTCTCGATTACGTACCCATCACGACCGTGGTGACGCTCCGTCGAGCAGGGCCAGTCGACCGCAATGAAGCTCCACCCGAGGCAGTTTCCAGCCAACTTGCCAGTAGTACAAGGGGTTCCGGGCAATCCCTTCCGGCCCCGCCAACACCAGGAATCCCCGCAGGACAATGCTGGACATCCCCTCACGAGTGCGTGTACATGTGGAGACACTGCTAGCGGCGCAGAATCACATGGGGGTTTGCGATGCTTTTCAGTAAGACGCACCGGTCCGAGAGCCGGACGCCATGAATGCCCCTCACCCTCCGAAAGTGGCCGGAATCGATCCCACGGTTCCCACTCCAGCCCACACTGTCGCGCCCGCACCGCCCGCCCCGGAAGCCGGTCCCGCACCGGACGTCCCGGCAGGTACCCCGCCCCCCGTCGCCGCCCCGGACGCCCCCGGCAGCCTGCTCCAGGACCAACTGGCCGGCTGGGTCTCCGACCTCACCACCCTTCATGAGCTGACCGAGCGGATGTGCAGAACGTCCGCACTGCAGGACGCACTTGAGGAACTGCTGCGCGCCGGTGCCGCCCTCGTGGGCGCCCGGCGCGGTCTGGTCGCGCTGGAACCCGGCGACGGACTCGGCCCCCGCACCTCCCTCGGCCTCGGCCTCGGCCGCGCCGACCTCGGTCACATCGAGACCGTCCCGCGTGACGCCCTGCTGACCGACGGCACCGGCGGCCCGGCCGTCCACGCCGACCTGTTCGCCGAGCCCGGACTCGACCCCCGTCACCGAGAGGTCGCCGCCCGCCTCGGCTACGCCGCCAGCTACGCCCTGCCGCTGACCACCGACAGCGCCCACCTCGGCGCCGCCGTCTGGCTCTACGACGAACCGGCCGCCCCCGACGAACACCACCGACATCTGGTCGGCCGCTACCTCCGCCAGGCCGCCCAACACCTCGCCCTGCTGCTGGAGGTGGAGCGCACGCGCGCGTGCGCGGCGACCCTCACCGAGGAACTGCTGCCCTCCCGGCTGCCCCGTCTCCCCGGCGTCCAGCTCGCCGTGCGGCACCGCACCGGCCCGCGCGGCGGCGGCGACTGGTACGACGCGCTGCCGCTGCCCGACGCCGCCCTCGGCCTCTCCGTGGGCTCGGCCACCGGCAGCGGTCCGGGTGCCGTCGCCGCGATGGGCCGGCTCCGCGCCTCCCTGCGGGCCTACGCCGTGATGGAGGGCGAGGACCCGGTGGCCGTCCTGTCCGACCTGGAGCTGCTGCTGCGGCTGACCGAGCCCGCCCGCTCGGCCACCGCCCTGTTCGCCTACTGCGAGCCCGCCGCACGCCGGATCACCCTGGCCGGCGCCGGGCACAGTCCGCCGCTGCTGACCGGGGAGCGGCGCACCGAGTACGTCGAGACCTCCCTGTCCGCCCCGCTCGGCATGCTCGCCTGCTGGGAGGCGCCCAGCGTGGAGTTCCGCGTCGAGCCCGGGGAGACGGTGCTGCTCTACACCGACGGGCTGCTGCAGCGTACCGGCGAGGCGATGGACCGGGCCTTCGCGCGGCTGCACTCGGCCGCGGCGGGCGTGCCGCGCGCCCTGCGCGGCGACCCCGGAGCCGTCGCCGACCACGTCCTGCGCACCCTCCTGCCGGACGACGGCACCGGCGATGACGAGGACGTGGTCCTGCTGGCGGCCCGCTTCGACTGAGCGAGACCGACATGAGCACGACCGGTCCGGTTTCGGTACGAACGTACGATGATGGAGGCACCCCTGCTCGGGCATGGACGCGAGCGCCGCGTGCCCCCTGGGGGAGACCACACGCCGTACCGAGGAGGATCAGTGTCCGACGAGCTCAACCCGGCCGTTCCCGACGAGGCCACCGAGGCCGAGGAGCCCATCAAGCAGCGAAAGAACGGCCTCTACCCCGGTGTCTCCGACGAGCTGGCGGAGAACATGCGCTCCGGCTGGGCCGACACCGAGCTGCGTGACCTGGCGCCCGTCCCGCAGGCCGCCGAGACCGCCCGCCGCCGCGCCGCGCTGTCCGCCCGCTTCCCCGGCGAGCGCCTGGTGATCCCCGCGGGCAACCTGAAGACCCGCTCGAACGACACCGAGTACGCCTTCCGCGCCTCCACCGAGTACGCCTACCTCACCGGCAACCAGAGCGAGGACGGCGTCCTGGTCCTGGAGCCGGCCGCCGGGGGCCACCGCGCGACCATCTACCTGCTGCCCCGCTCCGACCGCGAGAACGGCGAGTTCTGGCTCTCCGGCCAGGGCGAGCTGTGGGTCGGCCGCCGCCACTCCCTCACCGAGTCCGAGGCGCTGTACGGCATCCCCGCCGCCGACGTCCGCGAGCTGGCCGGCGAACTGCGCGAGGCCACCGGCCCGGTCCGCGTGGTGCGCGGCCACGACGCCGGGATCGAGTCGGCCCTGACCGACAAGGTCACCGCCGAGCGCGACGAGGAACTGCGCGTCTTCCTCTCCGAGGCCCGCCTGGTCAAGGACGACTTCGAGGTCGGCGAGCTGCAGAAGGCCGTCGACTCCACCGTGCGCGGCTTCGAGGACGTGGTGAAGGTCCTCGACAAGGCCGAGGCCACGTCCGAGCGCTACATCGAGGGCACCTTCTTCCTCCGCGCGCGCGTGGAGGGCAACGACATCGGCTACGGCTCGATCTGCGCCTCCGGCGCGCACGCCTGCACCCTGCACTGGGTGCGCAACGACGGCCCGGTCCGCTCCGGCGACCTGCTGCTGCTCGACGCGGGCGTGGAGACCCACACCCTCTACACCGCCGACGTCACCCGCACCCTCCCGGTCGACGGCACCTACACCGACCTCCAGCGCAAGATCTACGACGCGGTGTACGAGGCCCAGGAGGCCGGCATCGCGGCGGTGAAGCCCGGCGCCAAGTTCCGCGACTTCCACGACGCCTCCCAGCGCGTGCTCGCCGAGAAGCTCGTGGAGTGGGGCCTGGTCGAGGGCCCGGTCGAGCGTGTCCTGGAGCTGGGCCTCCAGCGCCGCTGGACCCTGCACGGCACCGGCCACATGCTCGGCATGGACGTCCACGACTGCGCGGTCGCCCGTACCGAGACCTACGTCGACGGCACGCTGGAGCCCGGCATGGTCCTCACCGTCGAGCCCGGCCTGTACTTCCAGGCCGACGACCTGACCGTGCCCGCGGAGTACCGGGGCATCGGCGTCCGGATCGAGGACGACATCCTCGTCACCACCGACGGCAACCGGAACCTCTCGGCGGGCCTGCCGCGCCGCTCCGACGAGGTCGAGGCGTGGATGGCGTCGCTCAAGGGCTGACGACCACACCGATGGCCGGGCATCCCCAGCGGGTGCCCGGCCGTTCGTCTTCCGCCGCTCAGGCCGTGAGCAGGGAAGGGTCCTTCTTCCACTTCAGGGTCTTGTCGAAGCTGACCACGGTCCCCGTGCGGCCCGGCCGGGCACCGATGTGGACGTGGTCGGTCAGCTCCCGGATCAGACACAGGCCCCGCCCGTCCTCGGCGTCCACGCGGGCCATCCGGATGCCCAGGGTCTGCGGGGCGGACGCGACGCCGGGACCGGAGTCGGCCACCTCGATACGGCACTTCTCGCCGTCCAGATAGGCGGTCACCCGGTACGCCTCCGAGCGCTCCCCGCGCGATGCCCCGCCATGCTCGACGGCGTTGGCGCACGCCTCGGTCAGGGCCACGGAGATGTCGTAGGAGACGTCCGGGTCGACACCGGCGGTCTCCATGGTGCCGATCAGCAGCCGCCGGGCGAGCGGGACACTCGCGGCATCGCGGCGCAGATGGAGTGACCACCAGATGCTCATGCTCCAGCCTCCTGGCCGCGGCTCGACATACCGTTACCTATTGCCGCGCGTGAGCGCCGGTAAGCCCGCCGATGACGTGATGCCGCCCATATGGTCGATGTGCACCGGGACGAATCGGGGTATGACGTACGGACGCCGCGGGAGCGCGCGTCCCGGCCGTGGCGCGATCCGGCGGCCCTGCCTCGGGGGTGCGGCGGGCGCAGTGCGATGATGAGCCCCGCCATGAGTGCCCCTCACCCGCGCACGGCGCGACCCGGACCCCGCGTCCGGCTTCTGCGGGCCGCGGTCTTCGCCGCGGTCTGTGTCGTGCTGGCCGCCGCGGGACACACCGTGGCCTCCTGCGCGAACGTCCCGCTGTGGACGCTCGGCGCCGGGTTCCTGGGCTCCCTGCTGGTCATGGCGCCGCTCGCCGGACGGGCCCGCTCGGTGCCCGCCATCGCCGCGCTCCTCGCCCTCGGCCAACTGGCCCTGCACACGCTGTTCGGCCTCGGCCAGCACACGGCGGCGACGGGCGGGGCGCCGATGGGCGCCATGGGTTCCATGGGGTCGATGGGCTCCATGGGTTCGATGGGCGCCGCGCACTCCGGCGCGGCGAGCGACGAGATGGTCCAGCGGGCCGCGCAGTTGCTGTGCGGGTCCGGCCCGGCCACCCTCACCCCCGGCCACGCCTACCGCCTGCTGCTCGACGCGCGCCTGATCGACGCCTCGGGCCGCTTCACGGACCAGGCACCGGCCGGCGGGCACGCCTACGACCTGGCCGGTTCCCCGGCCACCGGGCTGCCCTCGGTACCGATGCTTCTCGGTCACCTCCTCGCGGCCCTCGCCGTGAGCTGGCTGCTGCGCCGGGGCGACCTCGCCGTGCTGCGGCTGATCGAGCTGTCGACGCACGGTGTCGCGGAGGGCGCGCTCGTCCGCTCCCTGCGCGCTGCCCTCGCGCTGACCCGCGCCCTGTACGCCGGGCTGCTGCCCGCGACCGGGCCGGTCCCGCGCGTGCGCCGCACCGGCCGGGACGAGGCGCCCGCCCCGCGGGGCGCGGCACTCCAGCACTCGGTGATCCGGCGCGGACCACCCGCCGACGCGTTCCGTCTCGCCGCCTGACGCGACCACCGCTCCCGTACGTACGAGGAGGGGAGAGGCCGCTGTCATGCGGCACGCGCGCGTGCGCCTGAAGGAGACGCGCGCACCCCTCACCGTCACCGGGCTCAGCACCGGATCTCGCTCAAGAGCGGAGTTTCCCCAGCATGCAGATCTCCCGTACCGCCTCCCGTGTCACCGCCGCCGTCGCCGTCGCGGGCGCGACCGTCCTCGCCGTCTCGGTCCCCGCCTTCGCGCACGTCAGCGTGCAGCCGGAGGGTGTCGCGGCCAAGGGCGGCTACGCCACCGTGGACTTCAAGGTGCCCAACGAGCGCGACAACGCCTCCACCACCAAGCTCGAGGTCAACCTGCCCGCCGACCACCCGCTGGCCTCCGTCATGCCGCAGCCGGTGCCGGGCTGGAGCGTGAAGGTGACCAAGTCCAAGCTGGACAAGCCGCTCACCATGCACGGCGAGAAGATCGGCGAGGCCGTCACCAAGGTCACCTGGACCGCCGACGGCAAGGGCATCCAGCCCGGCTACTTCCAGAAGTTCCCGCTCTCGCTCGGTGCCCTGCCCGAGGACGCCGACCAGCTCGTCTTCAAGGCGATCCAGACGTACTCCAACAAGGAGGTCGTCCGCTGGATCGAGGTGCCGCAGGAGGGCCAGGAGGAGCCGGAGAACCCGGCCCCGACGCTGGAGCTGTCCGCCGCGACCGACGACCACCACGGCACCGCGGCCGCCGCCGGTGACGACGACGCCAAGGCCGGCGACAAGGACGACGCCCATGAGGCGACGGCCGCCGCCGACTCCGACGGCACCGACACCACCGCCCGCGTGCTGGGCATCGTCGGCATCGTGATCGGCGTCGCGGGCGTGGCCTACGGCGTCCTCGCGGGCCGCCGCCGCACCGCCTGACCCTCCTCTGATCCGTGTGCGCCGGGGCCGTGCCCGCCCGGTACGGCCCCGGCGCACACGGCAGTTCTCGACCCCCTGGGACATCTCTCCATGCTTTCTCCGCGCAAGAAGACCCTGGCCGCGGCCGCGCTGCTGGCCGCCGCCGCCTTCACCCTGTCCGCGTGCGGCGGCGGTGACGACGCCTCCTCGCCCGTCTCCGTGGTCTCCGAGGAGTCCGGCTCCGACAAGGCCGCCACCGTCCTCGACCAGCCCTTCACCAAGCCCGACCTGGTCCTCACCGACACCCACGGCAAGAAGTACGACCTGCGTGCCGCGACCAAGGGCCACCCGACCCTCGTCTACTTCGGCTACACCCACTGCCCCGACGTGTGCCCCACGACGATGAGCAACATCGCCGTCGCCATGAAGGCGCTGCCCAAGGCCGAGCAGGACGACCTGCGCGTCGTCTTCGTCACCACCGACCCCGGCCGCGACACCCCGGCCGAGCTGGGCAAGTGGCTCAAGAGCATCGACGCGCGCTTCACCGGCCTGACCGGCGACTTCTCCACCATCCAGGCGGGCGCCCGCTCCGTCGGCATCTCCGTCGAGCCGACCTCCAAGGACAAGAACGGCAAGACCGTCTCCGTCCACGGCACCCAGGTCATCGCCTTCTCCCCGAAGACGGACGGCGGCTACGTCCTCTACGGCGAGGACGCCACCGTCGACGACTGGACCAAGGACCTGCCCCGGCTCGTGCGCGGGGCGAAGCCGTGAGGCGGGCCGCGCTACCCGTCGCCGCCCTCGCCGCCGCCCTGGCCCTCGCCGGATGCGGTTCCGACCGGGATTCCGGCGAGCCGGAGCTGTCCGTGAGCGCCGCCTACATGCCGCAGCCGGTCGCCGCCGACATGGCCGCCGGCTTCCTCACCGTCACCAACAAGGGCGGCGAGCAGGACGAGCTGACCTCGGTCAGCAGCACCATCGGCAAGGTCACCATGCACAGCACCAGCGGGGGGACCATGGTCGAGCGCACGTCCTTCGAGGTGCCCGCCCACGGCCGGCTCGTCTTCCGGAGCGGCGCCAACCACCTGATGTTCGAGAAGCTCGAGCGGAAGCCCCTGCAGGGCCAGACCGTCACCCTGAAGCTGGGCTTCGCCAAGTCCGGTCCGCTCACCGTCGAGATGCCGGTGCGGTCCGCCACGTACAACCCGTCGACCGGACACTGAGGGAGGGACCACCTTGACGCGGACCATCACCCCCCGGCTGCGCACCCTGGTACTGCTGCTTCTCGCCGTCACCGGTGCGCTGTTCGCGGGCGCCGCGCCCGCCTCCGCGCACGCCGCGCTGACCGGCAGCGACCCCGCGCAGGGAGTGGTGGTCGACCGGGCGCCCACCCAGATCTCGCTCACCTTCTCCGAGCAGGTGGCGTTGGGCGACGGCTCCCTGCGCGTCCTGGACCCCAAGGGCAAGCCGGTCCAGTCCGGCAAGCCCGCGAACGTCAGCGGCACCACGTACTCGGTGCGGCTGCGCGCGGGGCTGGCCGACGGCACGTACACGGTGGCCTACCAGGTCGTCTCCGCCGACAGCCACCCCGTCGCCGGGGCCTACACCTTCTCCATCGGCGCGCCCTCGCGCACCGTCGTCTCCGACACCGGGGCGGGAGCGGGCGGCGGAGCCGTGGGCGGGCTGTACTCCTTCGGCCGGTACCTCTCCTACGCGGGCTTCATCGTGCTGGTCGGCGGCGCCGCCTTCGTGCTGGCCTGCTGGCGGGAGGGCGCGGGCGTCCGGGCGCTGCAGCGGCTCGTGGTCGGCGGCTGGCTGACGCTCACCGCGGCCACCCTGGGGCTGCTGCTCCTGCGTGGCTCGTACACCTCCTCCGGCAAGCTCGGGGACGTCTTCGACCTGGACCTGCTCGGCCAGGTGCTCCAGACCAAGACGGGTGCCGCGCTGGTCTCCCGGCTGCTGCTGCTCGCCGCCGCCGCGCTGTTCGTCGCCGTCCTCTTCGGCGCCTACGCGCGGCGGGAGGAAGAGGAGGGCGCTGAGGACGCTGAGGGCACCGCGGAGGAAGCGGCCGCGGAACGGCGTGACCTGGGCTTCGGGCTCGCCATCGGCGGGATCGTCGTCGCGGCCGGGCTCGCGGCGAGCTGGGCCATGGCCGAGCACGCCTCCACCGGGCTCCAGCCCGGCATCGCCATGCCCGTCGACATCGTCCATCTGCTCGCCGTCGCCTGCTGGTTCGGCGGGCTGACCGCCCTGCTCGTCGCCCTGTACCGGGCGCCCGCCGACACCCCCCTCGGGACGGATGCCGTGCGGCGCTTCTCGCGGCTCGCCTTCGCCTCCGTTCTGGCCTTGGTCGCGACGGGCGTCTACCAGTCCTGGCGCCAGCTCGGCTCCTGGTCGGCCTTCACGGACACCCGGTACGGGCAACTGCTGCTGGTCAAGCTGGGGCTCGTGGCGGTCATGGTGGGGCTGGCGTGGATCTCGCGGCGGTGGACGGGGAGGCTGGCGGAGCAGGGTACGGCCGAAGCCGAGGCGGGGTCCGAGGCGACCACGGATGCCCCGCAGGCCGAGGCGCGGGAGCGGACGCCCCTCGCCACCACCCCCGGCGCCGAGCGGGCCGACGTCCCTGAGCAGGCGTCCCTCTCCGTCCCCGTGCCGGCCGGCACCGCTACCGCCGGGCAGGCGGGGAAGGGCAAGGCTTCTGCCGGAGCCGCCCCTTCGGCGGACGCCGACGCCGGCCGGGCCGCCCAGCTCGCCCGGCAGCGGGACGCGATCGACACCGCCCGGCGCAAGCGGCTGCGCGACGCCGACCCGAACCGCTCCGGACTGCGCCGCTCGGTGCTCGCCGAGGCGTCCGTCGCCGTCGTCCTGCTCGCCGTCACCACCGCGCTCACCCAGACCGAGCCGGGCCGCACCGAGCAGGAGGCCAGGGCGGCGTCCGCGCCCGCCGCCAGTTCCCCGGCCGACACCTCCGGCGCCCTGACCCTCGACATGCCCTTCGACACCGGCGGCAAGAACGGCAAGGGCCTGGTCCGGATCGACCTCGACCCCGCCCGCGTCGGCGCCAACGAGATGCACCTCTACGTCCAGCGGCCCGACGGCCGCCCGTACGACATCCCCGAGGTCAAGGTCGCCCTCACCCTGAAGGCGAAGAAGGTCGGGCCGCTCCCCGTGGCCCCGGAACACATCACCACCGGCCACTGGGCGTCGAGCGGTGTGCAGGTCCCCATGGCGGGGGACTGGGAGGTCGCCGTCACCGTACGGACCTCCGACATCGACCAGGTGACCGTCTCCAAGAACGCGCAGATCGGCTGAACCGCACCATGCCCGACCCGTCCGTCCCCCAGGCCCGCACCCCGGAAGCCACGGCACCCCCGGCCCCGCCCGAGCAGGGCCGGGGTGTCTCCCGGCGCACACTGCTCGGCACCGCCGGGGCCACCGGCCTCGTGCTCGGTGCGGCGGGCGGCGCCGTGGGATACGCGGCCGCGCCCGCACCGGCCACGCCGCTCACCTCGATCGGCTCCGACCGCGCGATGTTTCACGGGAAACATCAGCCCGGCATCACCGACGCGCTCCAGGCCCACGGTCATCTCGTCGCCTTCGATCTGAAGCCTGGCGCGGGCCGCAAGGAGGCGGCGGCCCTGCTGCGCCGCTGGTCGGCGGCGGCCGAGCGGCTGATGGCGGGCGAGAGTGCCCCGCACGACGACACCGATGTGGCCCGCGACGCCGGGCCCTCCTCGCTGACCGTCACCTTCGGCTTCGGGCACAGCTTCTTCGCCCGCGCCGGTCTGGAGAGGCAGCGGCCGGCCGCGCTGGACCCGCTGCCCGACTTCTCCGCCGACCATCTCGACAAGAAGCGCGGCGAGGGCGACCTCTGGGTGCAGATCGGCGCCAATGACGCCCTGGTCGCCTTCCACGCCCTGCGCACGCTCCAGAAGGAGGCGGGCGACGCGGCCCGCGTCCGCTGGCAGATGAACGGCTTCAACCGCTCCCCCGGCACCACCGAACGCCCCATGACCACGCGCAACCTCATGGGCCAGATCGACGGCACCCGCAATCCCGAGCCCGCCGAGCCCGACTTCGACCGGCGGATCTTCGTGCCGGCCTCGGGCGAGCCCGGCTGGATGGCGAACGGCTCCTACGCGGTCGTCCGCCGCATCCGCATGCTCCTGGACGACTGGGAGAAGCTCGCGCGCCCGGCCCAGGAGGCGGTGATCGGCCGCCGCAAGTCGGACGGCGGCCCGCTGTCCGGCGGCGGGGAGAGAACGCCGATGGACCTGGAGAAGGCGGACGCGCAGGGCGAGTACGTCGTCCCGCTCAACGCGCACGCCCGGATCACCCGGCCCGACCAGAACGGCGGGGCGGCGATGCTGCGGCGCCCGTTCTCCTTCCACGACGGCTTCGACGCCGACGGCACGCCCGACGCCGGGCTGCTGTTCATCTGCTGGCAGGCCGATCCGCTGCGCGGCTTCGTGCCGGTGCAGCGCAAGCTCGACCGGGGCGACGCGCTGTCGCGGTATCTGCGGCACGAGGCCAGCGGGCTCTTCGCGGTGCCGGGCGGCGCGGCGAAGGGCGAGTACGTGGGGCAGCGGCTGCTGGAGGGCTGACGCCGGCCGAGCACCGTGGACGCCGTCTTCGCAGGCGTCCGGGATCGAAACCACCCGGAAGGGTGGCCGTGGTGAGACGGTCGAGCCGGGTTCCGGCACGGCCATTAGGGTGAGGGCATGCCAGCGAGCTACGCGTATCTCGGTCCCGAAGGCACCTTCACCGAAGTCGCCCTCCGCACTCTTCCGGAGGCGGCCACCCGCGAGCTGATCCCGTACGTCTCGGTGCAGTCCGCGCTGGACGCGGTGCGCACCGGGGACGCGGAGGCCGCGTTCGTGCCGATCGAGAACTCGGTCGAGGGCGGGATCACCACCACCCTGGACGAACTCGTCGCGGGGGAGCCGCTCACGATCTACCGCGAGGTGCTGCTGTCGATCACCTTCGCGCTGTTGGTCCGGCCGGGCACGAAGCTCGCCGACATCAAGACGGTCACCGCGCATCCCGCCGCCCAGCCCCAGGTCCGCAACTGGATGCGGGCCCACCTCCCGGACGCCTTGTGGGAGTCGGCCGCCTCGAACGCGGACGGCGCCCGCCTGGTCCAGGAGGGCCGGTACGACGCGGCCTTCGCGGGCGAGTTCGCGGCGGCGCGGTACGGCCTGGTGCCGCTGGAGACCGGCATCCACGACGCGGAGAACGCGCAGACCCGGTTCGTGCTGGTCGGCCGGCCCGCCCGGCCCGCCGCGCCGACCGGTGCCGACAAGACCTCGGTGGTGCTGTGGCAGCGGGACGACCACCCCGGCGCGCTGCGTGATCTCCTGGGTGAGTTCGCCACCCGTGGCATCAACCTGATGCTGCTCCAGTCCCGGCCGACCGGCGCGGGTATCGGCAACTACTGCTTCTGCGTGGACGCCGAGGGGCACATCTCCGACCGGCGGATGGCGGAGGCGCTGATGGGGCTGAAGCGAATCTGTCTCCAGGTGCGTTTCCTGGGTTCCTATCCGCGCGCCGACATCGCGCCGGGCGGGGCTCGGCCGATGCTGCCGGGCACCTCGGATCAGGAGTTCCTCGCGGCGTCCGACTGGGTGACGCGCTGCCAGGACGGCCGTTTCTAGCAGGGGTCTCGTTATCCACAGAAGTTATCCACAGGTCCGCTTCTCGACCTGGGGACAAGTCGACAACAACACCCATGCGGTCGACAAATCGGCTCACAGCGCTCAGGTGCATTCAGCCCAGCCCGGATCACTCTTCGTCCACCCGTTTCCTTTGATTCATCTTTTGGGGCGACCACTTTCCACCCGAAAGTGTCTGTACCAGGAGTTTGAACCGGGAATTCTTCGGGGATGCCAACGGGCTCGGAATGATCAATTCCAAAATCCACAGACAGTTCGCACAGCCTGTGGATAACTCTTCCCGCGGTGTGGATCTCTGTGGACAAGTGCCGTGCGCCGCAAGGGAGTCCGGCTCTCCGGCCGACCGGACGGGAAAAAGGGAACCGTAATCGACCTCTCGGGCCACTCCGCTCACTCTGCGTCATTGGGGACACGGGTCCCGGCCGGCCGGCGGGCACCGGTAGCCTTGCCCCTGTGATTGACCTTCGCCTGCTTCGTGAGGACCCTGACCGTGTGCGCGCTTCCCAGCGTGCTCGTGGAGAGGATGTCGCGCTCGTCGACGCCCTCCTGTCTGCCGACGAGCGGCGCAGGTCCTCAGGCGTCCGCTTCGACGAGCTGCGCGCCGAGCAGAAGCAGCTCGGCAAGCTGATCCCCAAGGCCACTCCCGAGGAGCGGGCCGAGCTGCTCAGCCGCGCCGAGCAGCTCAAGGCCGACGTCAAGGCGGCCGACGCCGAGCGCGACGAGGCCGACGCGGAGACCCAGCGCCTGCTGCTCGGTCTCGGCAACCTCGTCCACCCCGGTGTCCCCGTCGGCGGCGAGGAGGACTTCGTCACCCTCGAGACCCACGGCACGATCCGCGACTTCGGCGCCGAGGGCTTCGAGCCCAAGGACCACCTGGAGCTCGGCCAGATCCTCGGCGCGATCGACACCGAGCGCGGCGCCAAGGTCTCCGGCTCCCGCTTCTACTTCCTCACCGGCGTCGGCGCCCTGCTGGAGCTGGCCCTGGTCAACGCGGCCATCGCGCAGGCCACCGCGGCCGGCTTCACCCCGATGCTGACCCCGGCGCTGGTGCGCCCCCAGTCCATGGCGGGCACCGGCTTCCTCGGCCAGGCCGCGCAGGACGTGTACCACCTGGACAAGGACGACCTCTACCTGGTCGGCACCTCCGAGGTGGCGCTCGCCGCGTACCACATGGACGAGATCATCGACGCGGACCGGCTGCCGCTGCGCTACGCCGGCTTCTCCCCCTGCTTCCGCCGCGAGGCCGGTTCGCACGGCAAGGACACCCGCGGCATCTTCCGGGTCCACCAGTTCGACAAGGTGGAGATGTTCTCCTACGTCGCCCCCGAGGACTCCGAGGCCGAGCACCAGCGCCTGCTGGAGTGGGAGAAGCAGTGGCTGACCTCGCTGGAGCTGCCGTTCCGCGTGATCGACGTGGCCACCGCTGACCTGGGCTCCTCCGCCGCCCGCAAGTTCGACTGCGAGGCGTGGATCCCGACCCAGGGCAAGTACCGCGAGCTGACGTCCACCTCGGACTGCACCGAGTACCAGTCCCGCCGGCTGCAGATCCGGATGCGCGACGGCAAGCAGGTCCGACCGCTGGCCACGCTCAACGGCACCCTGTGCGCCGTACCGCGCACCATCGTGGCGATCCTGGAGAACCACCAGCAGCCCGACGGCTCGGTCCGTGTCCCCGAGGTCCTGCGCCCCTACCTGGGCGGACGGGAAGTCCTGGAGCCGGTCGCCAAGTGAGCAACCCCTTCCCCTACGGCCTGGTCGCCACCGACCTGGACGGCACGCTGCTGCGCGGCGACGAGACGATCTCGCCGCGCACCCGTGAGGCGCTCGCCGCCGCCACGGCCGCGGGCGCCGCGCACATCGTCGTCACCGGCCGGGCCGTGCCCTGGACCCGGCACATACTGGACGACCTCGGCTACGAGGGCCTCGCCGTCTGCGGCCAGGGCGCCCAGGTCTACGACGCCGGACAGCACCGGCTGCTGACCTCGGTGACGCTGGACCGGCAGTTGGCGGGCGTGGCGCTGGCCAAGATCGAGGCCGAGGTGGGTCCGCTGTACCTGGCGGCGAGCCGGGACGGCCTGGACGGCGAGGTCATGGTCGGCCCCGGCTACGCGGTCACCGGCCGGCTGCCGGGGAAGCCGTTCACGGACGCTGCCGACCTGTGGGAAGCGCCGCTGAACAAGATCTACATCCAGCATCCGACGCTGTCCACGGACGAGCTGGCGGACGCGGCCTCACGCGCCGCAGGCGGTTTCGTCACCGTCGTCATGGCGGGCGAGGGCATCGTGGAGCTGCTGCCGCTCGGGCTGTCCAAGGCCACGGGGCTGTCGCTGGCGGCCCGGCGGCTGAAGCTGAAGGCGGCCGACACGATCGCCTTCGGCGACATGCCGAACGACGTGCCGATGTTCGGCTGGGCCGCGCACAGCGTGGCCATGGCCAACGCCCACGAGGAGCTGAAGGCCGTGGCCGACGAGGTGACCGCCTCCAACGAGGAGGACGGCATCGCGCTGGTGCTGGAGCGACTGCTCGGCTGAACCACGACGAAGAGGCAAGGCGCGGCTGAAGCCGGTGCCTTGCCTCTTTGCCGATCCTCCGGGTGGGCGGCCCACGCGAGAGCGACATCGCGTGCTCGAAGCGGCCGCCCCGGACGGACCCTGTGCGGGAGCGGGCTCGACGGTGGAGTGACTACACCGGAGCCGGCTCGGGGCCGTCCTGACGGAAGCTGGACGAGGTGTCGTCCAGCTCCTCTCCCGGTTCGGGAGCGGCCCGGGCTCGGTGACCCGGCGTCCGCTCCCCCACTGTGCCCCGGCCCGGAAGACCGGCGCCAGCGAATTACGCCGGCGCCGGACGACAGGGCCCCTACTCCTCGCCCGCCAGGGTCAGCGCGCGCAGCCGCTGGCCGGCGTACCAGGTGGCCGCGACGGTGACCACGACCAGCAGGGCGGTGGCGGTGGGCAGGCCGACGTCGGAGGTGATCAGGTCGCTGCCGACCACCTTGTGCGCGACCGCGAGCGACCACTGCTGGACGCTCAGGGTGCGGGCGCCGGACACCAGGGAGCCGAACAGCGCCTCCCAGACCAGGGCGTAGACCAGCCCGAAGACCACCGCGTGCCGCGAGACCGTGCCGAGCAGCAGGAACAGCGCGGAGTAGGCGATGGACGCGACGAGCGCGGCGACCGTGTAGGCGACGGCGACCTGCTGGCCGTTGCCGTTGAGGATCAGCCCGGCGATCAGGGTGGGCAGGGCGGAGAACACCATGGTCACCGCGATGGCGACGATCAGCTTGGTGAAGATGATCGTCGGCCGCTTCAGCGGCTTGGACAGCAGATAGACCACGGAGCCGTCGTCGATCTCCGGTCCGATGGCGCCCGTGCCCGCGATGACGCCGATGATCGGCACCATCGTGGCGAGGGCGAACCCGCCGAGCACGTCGGCGGCGACCTGGTCATCGGCGCCGGTCAGGGCGCGTACGGCCACCGAGATCACGATGAGCAGCAGGGGCAGGGCGCCGAGGACGAGAGCCCGGCGGCGGCCGAGCAGGGCCCGGTAGGTGAGCCGGGCGACTGTGGGGTCGTACATCTTCGGCCTCCTACGCCGCGACGAGATACGAGAAGACGGACTCCAGGGACTCGTCCGAGGGCGAGACCGTGAGGAGCCGGATGCCCTGGTCGCTGGCGACCTTGGGCAGCAGCGTGGTGAAGCGGCCGAAGTCGACGGCCTGGACGATCAGGCCGCCCTCGACGGCGTCGACCTCGATGCCCGCGGTCGACGGGTCGGCGATCAGGGCGGCCGCGAGGGCGCGGTCGTCGCTGGAACGCACCAGGTAGCGGTGCGGACGGTCGGTCATCAGGCGGCGGATCTTGCGGAAGTCGCCGCTGGCCGCGTGCCGTCCGGCGACGACGACCTCGATGTGCCGGGCGAGCTGTTCGACCTCCTCCAGGATGTGCGAGGAGAACAGCACGGTGCGGCCCTCGTCGCCCATGGCGCGCAGCAGCTCCATCAACTGCAGGCGCTGGCGCGGGTCCATGCCGTTGAACGGCTCGTCGAGCAGCAGCAGCGAGGGGTCGTGGACGAGCGCGGAGGCCATCTTCACGCGCTGCCGCATGCCCTTGGAGTAGGTGGAGATCTTCCGGTCCTGGGCGTGCTCCATCTCGACGGTGGCGAGCGCGCGCTGGGCGGCCTTGGCGCCGAGACCGTGCAACTCGGCGTTGGCGAGAACGAATTCGTGCCCGGTGAGGAAGTCGTACATCGCCTCCCGCTCGGGGACGATGCCGATGTGCTTGTACACCGACTCGTTGCGCCAGACCTGCTGTCCGTCGAGGGTGACGGTGCCGGTCGAGGGGGCGAGGAAGCCGCCCATCATGTTGATGAGGGTGGACTTGCCCGCACCGTTGGGGCCGAGCAGGCCCGTCACGCCGGGGCCGATGGTCATGGTGATGTCGTTGACGGCCACCACGTTGCCGAACCAGCGGGAGACGTGGTCGATCTGGAGCGTGGTCACAGGCCCACCTTCTTGTAGCGGCGCAGCATGAGGCCGTAGCTCGCGGCGATCAGGCCGAGGACGACGATCAGATAGACGAAGCCCTCGCCCGTGGACGGGCCGACGCCGCCGGGGAACGACGACTTGCCGCCGAGCAGCGCGGACTGGACGCCGTCGATCAGGGTGACCGGGGAGAACAGGCCGATCCACGGCACCGAACCGCTGTTGCCCTGGGAGTCGGCGATGGCCTGGAGGGTGGAGACGGCGCCGTAGGAGATGGTCATGACGGCGATGACGGCGGCGATGCCGAAGCCACGGCGCGGCGTGACGGCGGCGATGACCAGGCCGATCCCGGCGAACAGCAGGGAGAGCAGGACCACCGCGACCACGCCCTGGCCGAACTTCTCGCTCTGATGGGCCACGTCCATCTTGGCGAGCAGCGCGCCCACGAACAGCACGAGCAGCGGGCCCCCGGTGAGGATGAACAGGGCCGAGGCGAGCGCCGCGAACTTGGCGAGCACGTAGTCGGCGGTCTCGATGGGCCGCGAGAAGTACAGCGGGACCGTCTTGAAGCGCAGGTCGCGGGAGACGGACTGCGGGGCCTGGGAGGCGACGAACAGGCTGATCACGGCCTGCATGATGATCGCGTACCGGGTGTAGGGAACCGGCAGGTCGTGCGCCTTGGTGGTGACGGCGACCGCGACCATGATGGCGGCGGGCACGCACATCACCGCGAACAGCAGCATCGGCAGGACCTTGGACTTCGCCGAGCGGCCGAGGCCGTAGGCGCCGCGCAGGGACTGCGAGTACAGCGAGCGGCGGGCGTAGGCGCGGCCGAGCCGGGGGCCGTCGTAGCCGCGGTAGCCGATGTCGTGGATGCGGGACTGGTCGCCCGAGGGCGCCGGTGCCGTGGGGACGGGCTGGTCAACCGCCATGGCCGACTGCCTCCTTCCGCTGCTCGTCGCGGGTGAACACCTCGGAGATGTGGTGCCGCCGCTGTTCCATCCGGACCAGGCCAAGCCCGAGTCCGGCGACGGTGTCGCGCACCAGGTCGTACGTCTCCTCGCCCTGGGCGGTGAGCAGCAGGATGTGGCCGGCGCCGGGCAGGCCGCCGCCGTCGTCGTGGGTGTCGATGCCACGCGCGTGCAGCGCCTCGCGCAGGGCGCGGGTGCCGTCGGGGTGGGTGTCGCTGTCGGTGACCTCGACGGCGAGCGTCGTGGTGGACTGGGTGAAGTCGGTGGTGGAGCTGGACCGCAGCAGCTTGCCGCCGTCGACGACCACGACGTGGTCGCAGGTGCGCTCCAGCTCGCCCAGCAGGTGGGAGGTGACCAGGACCGAGATGCCGAAGTCGGTGTGGACGCGGCGGATCAGCCCGAGCATCTCGTCCCGGCCGACCGGGTCGAGGCCGTTGGTCGGCTCGTCCAGGAAGACCAGCCGGGGGTCGTGCACCAGCGCCTGGGCGAGTTTGACCCGCTGCTTCATGCCGGTCGAGTAGCCGCCGATGGGGCGGTAGCGCTCCTCGTACAGCCCGACGTGGCGCAGGGTGTCGGCGGTGCGCTCACGGGCGGCGGTGGGCGGCAGGCCGGACATGCGCGCCATGTGCACGACGAACTCGGTGGCCGAGACGTCGGGCGGCAGGCAGTCGTGCTCCGGCATGTAGCCGACGCGCTCGCGGATGGCGGCGCCTTCGGTCGCCACGTCGAGGCCGAGCACGGCGGCGCGGCCCTCGGTGGCGGGGGACAGACCCAGCAGGATCTTGATCAGGGTGGACTTGCCGGCGCCGTTGGCACCGACGAGTCCCGTCACACCGGGTCCGATGTCCACGGACAGCCGGTCGAGCGCGGTCACCCGTGGGAACCGCTTGCTCAGGCTCTCGGTCACGATCACAGTCACGTACTCGACCGTAGTGACGCGGAGCACGCGGGTCGTCAGACCTCAGAGCCGTCTTGGGGTCCGTCTCGGGTAGTACGGGGCCCTAGGGGTCGGTGGACCCGGGGGATGTCGGGGTGTGCCCCTGGGGGATGCCCCCTATTGACGCCACCTCTAACAACTGCCACATTCGCAGGGATCACATGGGTGGCGCTGGACGGAGTCGGGCGGAGGACAAGTGACGCTGAAGGACGCGCGTGAGCGGCGGGTGCGCACCGGCGGGATCGAGCTGTGCGTGGCCGAACTGGGCGATCCGGGGCAACCCACCGTGGTGCTGGTGCACGGTTACCCGGACAGCAAGGAGGTCTGGTCCGAGGTGGCCGCCCTCCTGGCGGACCGCTTCCACGTGGTGCTCTACGACGTGCGGGGCCACGGCCGCTCCACCGCGCCGAAGCCGCTGCGCGGCGGATTCACCCTGGCCAAGCTGACGGACGACTTCCTCGCGGTGATCGACGCGGTGAGCCCGGACCGGCCGGTGCATCTGGTCGGGCACGACTGGGGTTCGGTGCAGTCCTGGGAGTTCGTGACGGTCGCCCGCACCCGTGGCCGCATCGCCTCCTTCACCTCCATGTCGGGCCCGTCGCTGGACCACTTCGGCCACTGGATCGGCGCGCGGATGAAGCGTCCGACCCCGCGCCGGGTGGGTCAACTCCTGGGCCAGGGAGCCAAGTCCTGGTACGTCTACCTGCTGCACACACCCGTACTGCCGGAGCTGGCCTGGCGCGGGCCGCTGGGCAAGCGGTGGCCGAAGCTCCTGGAGCGGGCCGAGAAGGTCCCGGCCGGCGACTACCCGACGGCCTCGCTGCCCTCGGACGCGGCCCACGGGGCATGGCTCTACCGGGACAACGTCCGGCCCCGGCTGCGCCACCCGCGCCCGGACGCCGTCGCGCACGTGCCGGTGCAGCTCATCACGCCCCAGGGCGACGCCTTCCTGTCGGAGCGGCTCTACGACGACCTGGAGCGGTGGGCGCCGAGCCTGACCCGGCGCACGCTCCCGGCCAAGCACTGGGTGCCGCGTACGCGGCCGGACCGACTGGCGCTGTGGATCTCGGAGTTCGTCACCTCTGTCGAGCAGGGCGCTCCGGAGCCTGGGAGCGGCGGACGCCACGCCGACCGTTTCGGCGGCCAGTTGGCCCTGGTGACAGGGGCGGGCAGCGGTATCGGCCGTGCCACGGCGCTCGCTCTGGCGGAGGCCGGGGCGCGGGTGGTGGCCGTGGACCGGGATGCGCAGACGGCCGCCCGTACGGTCGAACTCGCCCTGGCCGCAGGCGCTCCGGCCGCGTGGGCGGAGACGGTGGACGTCTCCGACGAGCACGCCATGGAGAAGCTGGCCGAGCACGTGCACCACGAGTACGGGGTGCTGGACCTGCTGGTCAACAACGCGGGCATCGGCCTCTCGGGCTCCTTCTTCACCACGACCACGGACGACTGGCGCAAGGTGCTGGACGTCAACTTGTGGGGAGTGATCCACGGTTGCCGTCTCTTCGGCGCCCGGATGGCCGAGCGGGGGCAGGGCGGCCACATCGTCAACATCGCCTCGGCGGCGGCCTTCCAGCCCTCTCGCGCGCTTCCCGCGTACAGCACGTCGAAGGCGGCGGTGCTGATGCTCTCGGAGTGCCTGCGCGCCGAACTGGCCTCGCGGGACATCGGAGTCACCGCCATCTGCCCCGGCATCGTCAACACCAACATCACGTCGACGGCACGCTTCACCGGGGTGGACGAGGCCGAGGCGCGGCGGCGTCAGGAACGGTCGTCCCGGCTCTACGGGAAGCGCAACTACCCGCCGGAGAAGGCCGCCAGGGCGATCCTGGACGCGGTGGCGGAGAACCGGGCCGTGGTGCCGGTGACCCCCGAGGCACGAGGGGCGTATCTGCTGGGGCGATTCCTGCCGGGGGCGCTGCGCAAACTGGCGCGGGTGGAACCGAAGTTGTGAGGTGGGCATCGGCGTGGGGAGTCTCATCCGAGGCGAACCGAGCCGAAGTTGATCAACAGACCTGAAACGGGCGCTGGTTGTCCACAGAATCGTCAAAATGCCTGTGGATAAAGCGCGTTGGCTGTGGATCAAACCTCCCGGCGAAAAATCATATGCGTGATCCGCGTCTCCCCGGCAGGCTGGGGAGGGGCGGAAAACGCGGAGCGGGCGGACGAGAGGGACATACGAAAAGCATCACATGACAGAAGTGGGTACATCAGAAGTGATGGATGACAGACGCACCGTGAAGGTGTCCAAGTACCTCTCCAAGCACCTGCGGCACCAGCCCGAGCGCATCGGGCTCACCCTCGACCCGGCGGGCTGGGTCGGGATCGACACGCTGCTCGCCGCGGCGGCGGCCCATGGCTTTCCCGTCACGCGTGCGGAGCTGGACCATGTGGTGGCCGTCAACGACAAGCGGCGCTTCGCCGTCGAGGACGGCCGCATCCGCGCCAGTCAGGGCCACAGCGTCGAGGTGGCGCTCGGCCTGCCCCCGGCCACCCCGCCGCCGTACCTGTACCACGGCACCGTCGCCCGCAGCCTGGACGCGATCCGCGCCGAGGGGCTGCGCCCCATGGACCGGCACGACGTCCACCTCTCGGCCGACCGCGAGACCGCCACCCGGGTCGGCGCCCGCCGTGGCCGGCCCGTGGTCCTCGCCGTGGACGCGGCCGCCATGCACCGCGACGGCCACGTCTTCCACGTCAGCGCCAACGGCGTCTGGCTGACCAGCGCCGTCCCGCCCCGCTACCTGCGCTTCTCCGAGCCCCGCTGAGAGCCGGGCCCTCGGTCAGCCGAGCTGGGCGACGGCCTCGGTGGCGATCTTCTCGAAGACGGCCTGGTCGGCCGCGAAGTCCGAGTCCGGGATCGGCCAGTGGATCACCAGCTCGGTGACGCCCAGCGCCGCGTACCGGCCGGCGAAATCCACGAACGCGTCGACGGACTCCAGCGGACGGCTCCGGTCCGGGGTGAACCCGGTCAGCATGATCTTGTCCAGCTCGGTGACGTCCCGGCCGACCTCCGCACATGCCTCCGTGAGCCGGCCGAGCTGCCCCTCGACCGCCAGCACCGACTGCTCCGGCGTGCCCGCCTCGAACAGCTTCGGGTCGCCCGTGGTCACCCACGCCTGCCCGTACCGGGCGGCCAGCCGCAGCCCGCGCGGACCCGTCGCCGCCACCGCGAACGGCAGCCGGGGCCGCTGCGCACAGCCCGGAATGTTGCGGGCCTCGTGCGCCGAGTAGTGGTCGCCCGCGTACGACACGGCGTCCTCGGTCAGCAGCCGGTCCAGCAGCGTCACGAACTCCGCGAACCGGTCGGCACGCTCACGCGGGGACCACGCCTCCTGCCCGAGCGCGGTCGCGTCGAACCCGGAGCCGCCCGCCCCGATGCCCAGCGTGACGCGGCCACCGGAGATGTCGTCGAGGGAGATCAGTTCCTTGGCCAGGGTCACCGGGTGCCGGAAGTTCGGCGAGGTCACCAGCGTCCCCAGCCGCAGCCGCTCGGTCACCCCGGCGGCGGCCGTCAGCGTCGGCAGCGCGCCGAACCACGGCCCGTCCCGGAACGACCGCCAGGACAGGTGGTCGTAGGTGTACGCCGCGTGGAACCCCAGTTCCTCGGCCCGCTGCCATTTCGCCCGTCCCCCCTCGTTCCAGCGGTCGACGGGAAGAATCACGGTACTGAGACGAAGGGCCATGCGGACGAGCCTACGACGCCCGGATGGCCGATCGGGACGCGATCTGGACCTCATCCGACGCAACCCTGAACTCATCCGTGCCCAGCGGCGCACGGTCGTGCGCGCATATGCGCGAGAATGGCCGGGTGACCTCAGCGACCAGACAGCCGGGGACCCCGGCATCCGCCCAGCCGTCGGCCCTGTCCGGACGCGGAGGGGCCTCCCTCCCGCCGCCCCGCCTGATCGCCACCGACCTCGACGGCACCCTGCTGCGCGACGACCAGACCGTCTCCGCGCGCACCGTCGCCGCGCTCGCCGCGGCCGAGGAGGCGGGCGTGGAGGTCTTCTTCGTCACCGGCCGGCCCGCCCGCTGGATGGACGTCGTCAGCGAGCACGTGCACGGCCACGGCCTGGCGATCTGCGGCAACGGCGCCGCCGTGGTCGACCTGCACGGCGGACCCGGCGCCCACCGCTTCGTGAAGGTGCGCGAGCTGGCCAGGGAGAACGCCCTGAAGTCCGTGCGCATGCTGCGCGAAGCGGCCCCCGGCACGCTGTTCGCGGTCGAGCAGACCTACGGCTTCCACCAGGAGCCCGCCTATCCCAAGCTGCACATGGAGATCCCGGACACCCTCCGGCCCGCCGAGGAACTCCTCGCGCCGGACGGCGTCGCGGCGAGCCAGCCGGTGCTGAAGATCCTGGCCCACCACCCCGAGCTCGACCCGGACGCCTTCCTCACCCTCGCCCGGATCGCCGTCGGCGGCCACGCCAACGTCACCCGCTCCAGCCCCAGCGCCCTGCTGGAGCTGAGCGGACCCGGCGTCTCCAAGGCCAGCACCCTGGCGCTGTGCTGCGCCGAGCGCGGCATCTCGCACGAGGAGGTCGTCGCCTTCGGCGACATGCCCAACGACATCGAGATGCTGACCTGGGCCGGCCGCTCCTACGCCATGGGCAACGCCCACCCCGACACCCTGGCCGCGGCCACCGACCGCACCCGCGCCAACAACGAGGACGGTGTGGCCCGCGTGATCGAGGACATCCTCGCCGGCCGGGTCTGACCACCTCGCCGACTACAGCACCACCAGGGACTCCGCCTCGGCCTCGCGGCGGGCCATCGCGGCCAGCGGGCCGTCCACGGTGACCAGCTCGGCGTAGGGGCCGCGCTGCACCACGCGGCCCGCGTCGAGGACGAGCACCTCGTCGACGGCGGCGAGACCGGCGAGCCGGTGCGTGATCAGCAGGGTGGTGCGGCCCTCGGTCGCGGCCAGCAGGTCCTCGGTGAGGGCATCGGCCGTGGGCAGGTCGAGGTGCTCGGCGGGCTCGTCCAGCACCAGCACCGGGAAGTCCGCGAGCAGCGCGCGGGCCAGCGCGAGCCGCTGCCGCTGGCCGCCGGAGAGACGGGCCCCGTGCTCGCCCACGTGCGTGTCCAGGCCCTCGGGGAGCCCGTCCACCCAGTCCAGCAGCCGGGCCCGCAGCAGCACGTCCCGCAGCTCGTCCTCGGTCGCGTCCTTCCGGGCGAGCAGCAGGTTCTCCCGGACGGTGCTGTCGAAGAGGTGGGCGTCCTGGGCGCACAGCCCGACCAGCCGCCGTACGTCGTCGCCGTCCATCTCGTCCGCCAGCACCCCGGCGAGCGTGTACGTGCCCGAGCCCGGGTCCAGGAAGCGGAGCAGCACCTGGGCGAGGGTGGTCTTGCCGGAGCCCGAGGGACCGACCACGGCGATCCGGCGGCCCCGGTCCAGCGTGAGGTCGAGCCCGTCGAGCGCGTCGCGGTGCTGGTCCTCGTAGCGGGCGGTCAGGTCCTTCACCACGAGCGGGAAGGGCGAGGCCGGTGCCTCGCGCGGGTGCTCGGGCTCGTGGACCGGCTCCGGGGCGTCCAGTACCTCGTACACGCGCTCGGCGCTGCGGGCGACGCGCTGCCGGTAGCGCACGGCCAGCGGGAGGCCGAGCACGGCCTCGAAGGCGGCCAGCGGGGTGAGGACGACCACGGCCACCACGACACCCTGGATCCGGCCCCCGGCCGCCGCCTGCGCGCCGAGCAGCGCGGCGACGGTGACGGTCAGACCGGAGATCAGCGCGGTGAGGCCGTCGCCGAGCGCGGTCGCCCCGGCCGCGCGGGACGCGATCCGGGTGAGGACGCCGTCGGCCTGCCGGGTGGCCGCCGTCCGCGAGGGCAGCGCCCCGGCGACGGTCAGCTCGGCGGTGCCGGTGAGCAGGTCGGTCACGCGGGTGGCCAGCACGCTGCGGGCGGGCGCCAGCCGTCGTTCGGTGCGCCGGGCGACGGCCGCGGTGACCAGCGGGACGCCGACGCCGGCGAGCAGCAGACCCGCGGCGAGCGCGAGTCCGGCCTCGGGCAGCAGCCAGGCCGTGAACCCGACCGAGGCGGCGGAGACGACGACGGCCACACCCGTGGGCAGCAGCCAGCGCAGCCAGTAGTCCTGGAAGGCGTCCACGTCGGCGACGAGCCGGCTGAGCAGATCGCCGCGCCGGGTGCCCCGCAGCCCGGCCGGGGCCAGGCGCTCCAGCCGCTTGTAGACGGCGACGCGGGTGTCGGCGAGCATGCGCAGCACGGCGTCGTGCGACACCAGCCGCTCGCTGTAGCGGAAGACGGCGCGGCCGATGCCGAAGAACCGCGTGGCCGTCACGGCCACCAGCAGGTACAGCACCGGGGGCTGCTGCGAGGCGCGGGAGATCAGCCAGCCCGAGGTCGCCATGAGTCCGACGGCGCAGCCGAGGGCCAGGCTGCCGAGCAGCAGCGCGAAGAGCAGGCGGCCGCGCCGGGCGGCGGCCACGGAACGGACGCGCGTCAGGATGCCCCGGTCGCGGGCCGTCGCCGTCCCGGGCGCGGATCCGTCCCGGTCGTCGTCGGCCTCGTCCTGCTCGGGGAAGAAGGGTTCGCCGGGCGCGGCGGCGACGGGCTCGGGCGCGTCGAGCGCGGCGACGGCCGAGTCGGGGGCGGGCGCCTCGGCCATGACCGGCTCGGGCACCGGCGGCGCCTCGGACAGCTCCAGCCGAACCACCCGGTCGGCGACCTCCAGCAGCGCGGGCCGGTGCACGACGAGCAGCACCGTACGGCCCACCGCTAGCCGTCGCACCGCAGCGACGACATCCGCCTCGGTGGCGCCGTCCAGCGCGGCGGTGGGTTCGTCCAGGAGCAGTACCGGCCGGTCGGCGAGGAAGGCGCGGGCCAGGGCGAGCCGCTGCCGCTGCCCTGCGGAGAGCCCTGCCCCGTCCTCACCGAGCACGGTGTCGGCGCCCGCGGGGAGCGCGTCCACGAACTCCAGCGCCCCCGCGTCCGCCAGCGCCCGGTGAACGGCGGTGTCGTCCGCGTCGGGACGGGCCAGCCGTACGTTCTCTGCGATGGTCCCGGCGTACAGGTGCGGCCGCTGCGGCACCCAGGCGATCCGGGAGCGCCACTCCTCGAGGTCGAGGTCGGCGAGGTCGGCGCCGCCGATGCGCACCCGGCCCTCGGTGGGCCGCACGAAGCCGAGGAGCACGCTCAGCAGGGTGGACTTGCCCGCACCGCTCGGCCCGATCAGCGCCACGGTCTCGCCGGGCTCCACGGAGAAGGACGCGTCGGTGACGGCATCCGCCGACCGGCCGGGGTAGCGGACCGTCACGGAGTCGAAGGCCACCGAGCCGGAGGGGACAGGCGCGGTGCCGGTGGCCGGGACCGGAGTCTCCAGCACGGCGAAGATCTCTTCCGCGGCCGCGAGGCCCTCCGCCGCCGCGTGGTACTGCGCGCCCACCTGGCGCAGCGGGAGGTACGCCTCCGGGGCCAGGATCAGGATGACCAGGCCGATGTACAGATCCATGCCGCCGTGCACCAGCCGCATGCCGATCGTCACGGCGACCAGCGCGACGGAGAGCGTGGCCAGCAGCTCCAGCGCGAAGGAGGAGAGGAAGGCGATCCGCAGGGTCCGCATGGTGGCGCGGCGGTACTCGCCGGTGATCCGGCGGATGGACTCGGCCTGCGCCTTGGCCCGGCCGAACACCTTCAGCGTGGGCAGTCCGGCGACCACGTCCAGGAAGTGACCGGACAGCCGGGACAGCAGCGACCACTGCCGGTCCATCCGGGACTGGGTGGCCCAGCCGATGAGCATCATGAAGATCGGGATGAGGGGCAGGGTGGCGACGATGATCGCCGCCGACACCCAGTCCTCGGTGACGATCCGGGCCAGCACCGCCACCGGGACGACCAGGGCGAGGCCCATCTGCGGGAGGTACCGCGAGAAGTAGTCGTCCAGGGCGTCGACCCCACGCGTGGCCAGGGTGACCAGCGAGCCGGTGCGCTGTCCGCTCAGCCAACCGGGACCGAGCACGGCGGCCCGCTCGACGAGCCGCTCCCGCAGCTCCGACTTCACGGCCGCGCTGGCCCGGTGTGCCGCCAGCTCGGTGAGCCAGGAGACCAGCGCCCGGCCGCAGGCCACGACGGCCAGCAACGCCAGCGGGGTGACCAGGTCACCTGCGGACTTGCCCTGCTGGAAGGCTCCGACCACCACTTCGGCGATCAGCATCGCCTGGGCGATGACCAGGCCGGCGCCGAGCCCGCCGAGGATGACGACCGCCACGAGGAAGAAGCGCGTGGCACGGGCGTAGCGCATAAGGCGGGGATCGATCGGTTTCACGTGAAACGTGTCCTTCAGTCCCGAGAGTGTGTTTCACGTGAAACATACCCTTGGGACGGTCAGTGTGCGGCTTCGGCGATGTGGTGGGTGCCGATGCGCTTACGGAACACCCAGTACGTCCACCCCTGGTAGAGCATGACGAGCGGGGTCGCGATCGCGGCACACCAGGTCATGATCCTCAGGGTGTACGGGCTCGACGAGGCGTTGGTGACCGTCAGGCTCCAGTCCGCGTCGAGGGTGGACGGCATCACGTTCGGGAAGAGCGACAGGAACAGCATCGCCACGGTGGCCACGATGGTCACCCCGGACAGCGCGAACGCCCATCCCTCCCGCACCCGCCAGATGGCTCCCAGCGCTCCGACCAGGGCGACGGCCGCCACGGCCAGGGCGACCAGGCTCGCACCGTCCCCGCTGTGGAGCTGCGTCCAGACCAGGAAGGCGAGCGCCAGGACTACGGTCACCGGTCCGGTGCGCAGCGCCAGCCTGCGGGCCCGCGCCCGGATGTCACCGACGGTCTTGAGCGCCGTGAAGACCGTCCCGTGGAAGGTGAACAGGGTGAGGGTCACCGCGCCGCCGAGCAGGGCGTAGGGATGGAAGAGGTCACCGAGGCCGCCGACGTACTCGAAGTTCCGGTCGATCTTCACGCCCCACGTGATGTTCCCGAAGGCCACGCCCCACAGGAACGCCGGGATCAGCGAGGTCCAGAAGATCGCCCACTCCCAGTTGCGCTGCCAGCTCTCCTCGGGCCGCTTGACCCGGTACTCGAAGGCGACGCCCCGCACGATCAGGCAGACCAGGACGAGGAGGAAGGGCAGGTAGAAGCCGGAGAACAGGGTGGCGTACCACTCCGGGAAGGCGGCGAAGGTGGCACCGCCCGCCGTGAGCAACCACACCTCGTTGCCGTCCCACACCGGGCCGATGGTGTTGATCAGCACCCGCCGCTCGGGCCGGTCCCGCGCGAGCAGCCGGGTGAGGACACCGACCCCGAAGTCGAACCCCTCCAGGAAGAAGTAGCCGGTCCACAGCACGGCTATCAGTACGAACCAGACGTCATGCAGTTCCATGGCTGTTCCCTCAGCGCTAGTACGAGAAGGCCATCGGCCGGTCGGCGTCGCGGTGGTCGCCGCCGATCTTCGTGGGCGGGTTGAGGTCGGCCTCGGTCAGCTCCGGCGGCCCGGCCTTGGCGTACTTGACCAGCAGCCGGACCTCGATGACCGCGAGGACCGCGTACAGCGCGGTGAAGACGGCCATCGAGATGACGACCTCGGCCTGGGAGACACCGGGGGAGACCGCTTGCCGGGTCTGGAGCACGCCGTAGACGGCCCAGGGCTGACGGGCGGTCTCGGTGAAGATCCAGCCCCAGGCGTTGGCGATCAGCGGGAAGGCCATCGTCCAGGTGGCCACGCGCCAGAACCAGGGGGTGAGCTTCGGGCCCAGCGTCCGCTTCCCGAACAGCACCAGATGCGGTATCTCGTCGTCGCCGGTGCGCAGATGCCGGGGCAGCAGGAACTTCTTACGGGTCAGCCAGAGCCCCAGCGCCCCGAGGGCGAAGGACGTCATGCCGAACCCGATCATCCAGCGGAAGCCCCAGTAGGCGACCGGGATGTTGGGCCGGTAGTCGCCGGGCCCGAACTTCTCCTGCTCGGCCTTGTCGATGTCGTTGATGCCGGGAACGTACGAGGAGAAGTCGTCGTTGGCGAGGAAGGACAGCAGTCCGGGCACCTCGACGGCGACGGTGTTGTGGCCCTTGTCCACGTCGCCGTAGGCGAAGACCGAGAAGGGCGCGGGCTTCTGACCGTCCCACAGGGCCTCGGCGGCGGCCATCTTCATCGGCTGTTGCTTGAACATGACCTTGCCGAGCAGGTCTCCGCTGACCGCGGTGAGCAGGCCGGCGATGACCACGGTGACCAGGCCGAGCCGGAGCGAGGTCCGCATCACCCTGATGTGCCGGCGACGGGCGAGGTGGTAGGCGGATATGCCCACCACGAAGGCGCCACCGGTCAGGAAGGCCGCGGCGAAGGTGTGGAACGCCTGGTTGAGCGCGGTGTTCTGGGTCAGCACGGCCCAGAAGTCGGTCAGTTCGGCGCGGCCCTTGGCCTTGTTGATCCGGTAGCCGACCGGATGCTGCATCCAGGAGTTGGCCGCCAGGATGAAGTAGGCCGACAGGACCGTGCCGAGCGAGACCATCCAGATGCAGGCCAGGTGGATCTTCTTCGGCAGCTTGTCCCAGCCGAAGATCCACAGCCCGATGAAGGTCGACTCGAAGAAGAACGCGATGAGCGCCTCGAACGCCAGCGGGGCGCCGAAGACGTCCCCGACGAAGCGCGAGTAGTCCGACCAGTTCATGCCGAACTGGAACTCCTGCACGATGCCGGTGACCACGCCCATCGCGATGTTGATCAGGAAGAGCTTGCCCCAGAACTTGGTGGCCCTGAGGTAGACCTCCTTCTCCGTGCGCACCCAGGCCGTCTGCAGCCCGGCCGTGAGAGCGGCCAGGGAGATCGTCAGGGGGACGAACAGAAAGTGATAGACGGTGGTGATGCCGAACTGCCAGCGCGCCAGGGTCTCCGGCGCCAGCGCCAGTTCCACGTCGTCACCCCTCCTAACTTCGCCGTCCGAACGCGGTGTTACGGCACTTTTGCCTCACACGTGTGGAGCAGTCCGAACGGAGCTTGTGAAAGCGTTCACATTCACAAGCCATTATTGCGCACACGTTCTGTCACCCGGAAGAGGGGGTCCCCCGGGCTCCGCGACAGAGCCCGGATACGACGAAAGGCCCCGCCGAACGGCGGGGCCCATGTCGTCGCGGCGAGCGCTCAGCCCTGCGCCGCCTCCCGGCGGAACGCCTCCGCCGCCTTGAGGAACAGGTCGTTCGCCTCGGTCTCCCCGACCGTCACCCGCACACCCTCACCGGGGAACGGCCGCACCACGACACCGTGGTCCTCGCACGCCGCCGCGAACTCCATGGTCCGCTCCCCCAGCCGAAGCCACACGAAGTTGGCCTGCGTCTCCGGCACCGTCCAGCCCTGCGCACGCAGCGCGTCGACGACACGGGCGCGCTCGCACACCAGCGAACCGACCCGGCCCAGCAGCGCGTCCTCGGCCTGGAGCGAGGCGATCGCCGCCTCCTGCGCGACATGGCTGACACCGAACGGCACCGCCGTCTTGCGCAGCGCGGCGGCCACCGGCTCGTGCGCGATGGCGAAACCGACCCGCAGCCCGGCCAGCCCGTACGCCTTGGAGAACGTGCGCAGCACGCAGACGTTCGGCCGCTCCCGGTACAGCTCGACGCCGTCGGGCACCTCGGGGTCCCGGATGAACTCCCGGTACGCCTCGTCGAGCACCACCAGCACGTCACGCGGCACCCGGTCGAGGAACCGTTCCAGCTCGGCCCGCCTCACCACGGTGCCGGTCGGGTTGTTGGGGTTGCACACGAAGATCAGCCGGGTCCGGTCGGTGATCGCGTCCGCCATCGCGTCCAGGTCGTGCACATCGTCCGGCGTGAGCGGCACCTGCACCGGCGTCGCGCCGCTGATCCGCGTGATGATCGGGTACGCCTCGAAGGAGCGCCAGGCGTAGATCACCTCGTCGCCCGGTCCGCTGGTCGCCTGCACCAACTGCTGGGCCACGCCGACCGAGCCGGTGCCCGTGGCCAGGTGGGAGACCGGGACGCCGAACCGCTCCGCCAGCTCGGCCATCAGGCCGCCGCACGCCATGTCGGGGTAGCGGTTGAACTCGGCGACGGCAGCGGCGACGCGCTCCATCACACCCGGCAGCGGGGGATAGGGGTTCTCGTTGGAGGACAGCTTGTAGGCGGCCGGACCATCGGCCGAGGCGGGCCTGCCCGGCTTGTAGGTGGGGATCCCCTCCAGCTCGGCGCGCAGCTTGGGGCTCGTCTCGCTCACCGCAGTCCTCCTCGTGACCACCGGCGGACCGTCGACGCCGCCGGCATCCAATGCTTCTCACCTTATGAGGATTCGGCGCGCTTGCGTACCGGCGCGACCCGGCCTGCGGTCCGCCGCCGCCGTCCCGGGGGCACCACGGGCCGCACCGGGCAACTGCCTGCGCAATAGGGGGCGCATCGCGCATTTGCTCATGCGCCGGTGGCTCGCGCCGTGGCGCGCATCCCCCGTGAAGGTGAGTTGAGACCTCTTCGAGACATCGGGCACTTGGCAGGCCCACACCCGCCGACAAGTCACGTCCTGCCATCGGACCGGCCAACTGACATGCTTTCTAAGGCTGTTGTGGCCTGACGACCATGCAGAAACGTGCCTGTCAACGCATGCATATGCGTCCGCCCTACCCCACCACAAGAGCCCTACTATCGGCTCGCCATGACAGCAGCAGGGAAGCACCAGGTGAGCCGCGCGGAAACCTCCCGGCGGGGCACCCGGCCAGGCCGGGCGGGCATCAGAGACGTGGCCGCCGCCGCCGGGGTCTCCATCACGACCGTCTCCGACGCCCTCAACGGCAAGGGGCGGCTCCCGGACGCCACCCGCCGCCATGTCCGCGAGGTCGCGGACCGACTGGGCTACCGGCCCTCGGCCGCCGCCCGCACCCTCCGTACCGGCAAGTCCGGCCTGATCGGCCTGACCGTGACCACGTACGGGGATGAACCTTTCACCTTCACCGAGTTCGCCTACTTCGCCGAGATGGCGCGTGCCGCCACCTCCGCCGCGCTCGCCCGCGGCTACGCCCTGGTCATCCTGCCCGCGACCTCCCGCCACGACGTGTGGTCCAACGTCGCGCTGGACGGCACCGTCGTCATCGACCCCTCCGACCAGGACCCGGTCGTCAGCGAGCTGGTCCGGCAGGGCTTACCGGTCGTCTCCGACGGCCGCCCGGCCGGCTCCCTCCCGGTGACCGCCTGGGTCGACAACGACCACGAGGCCGCCGTCCTCGGCATCCTCGACCACCTGGCCGCCGCCGGGGCCCGCCGCATCGGACTCCTCACCGGCACCACGACGGACACGTACACCCATCTGTCCACCACCGCCTATCTGCGCTGGTGCGAGCGGGTCGGCCAGGACCCGGTCTACGAGGCGTACCCGGCGCACGACCCGTGCGCGGGCGCCATCGCCGCCGACCGGCTGCTCGCCCGCCCCGACCGCCCGGACGCCGTCTACGGTCTCTTCGACCCCAACGGCACCGACCTGCTCGCCGCCGCCCGGCGCTACGGGCTGCGCGTCCCGGAGGACCTGCTGCTGGTGTGCTGCAGCGAGTCCACGGTGTACGCCACCACCGAGCCGCCCATCACCACGCTCTCGCTGAAGCCCCGCCGCATCGGCACCGCGGTCGTGCAGCTCCTCATCGACGCCATCGAGGGGGTCGAGTCGGACCAGCCGGTCGAGCAGGTGATACCGACGGAACTGATCGTGCGCACCTCGTCCCAGCGCCGTCCGCCGCGCACCACTGTCAGCCCGCCCCGGACACCGGAGCGGGGCTGACGGGACCGGCCCGAGGGGGCGCCGCCGGGCGGGGACGGACGGTTCCATGAGGCGCGGCCGGACCGGTCGCGCCTCGCCGAACCGGGGCGGACGACCCTCCGGCGGGCGATCGATCATGGCCGGGCAACTGGTCGAACCCCTGCCCAAACGGGACGAAAGCCTCGGTGATCGGGAGCCTCGCTCCGATTCACCACCCCTGGGTCATCACATGGCGCGACGCGCATTCCTATGATGGGCCCACGACACCGCGGGCCGCTGCGACCAGGCAGTCCGAGGCGGTGCAGCTTCGGCGCGATGGTGGAGGGGTCTGATGACTCAGGGGGCCGGTCAGGGACCCGAGACGGAGCGAACGGCGACGTTGCGCGACTTCCGGGTACCCGCTTACGTCCACGAGACCGGTCCGTACGCCGACGTGCACCCCGGTGACGTCGTCCCTGCGCACGAGGCGGAGCATCCCGAGGGGTACACCCCGACCGAGCGGGACCTGCCGGTCATCCAGCGCGGCGACACGCTCCAGCCGCCGGCCGACCCGGCTCCGGCCGCCCCGGCGCCGCAGCCCGGCGAGGGACCCGGCCCGCTGTTCGTCGTGGGCGACGTCCACGGCTACATCGAGGAGCTGCTGACCGCCCTGCGCGCCAAGGGCCTGATCGACGAAGCCGGCCAGTGGTGCGCGGGCACCTCCAGGCTGTGGTTCCTCGGTGACTTCACCGACCGGGGCCCGGACGGCATCGGCGTCATCGACCTCGTGATGCGGCTGTCCGCCGAGGCCGCCGCCGCCGGCGGCTACTGCAAGGCCCTCATGGGCAACCACGAGCTGCTGCTGCTGGGCGCCAAGCGGTTCGGCGACACGCCGGTCAACTCCGGCGCGGGAACCGCCACCTTCCAGGCGGCCTGGCTGCTCAACGGCGGCCAGAAGACCGACATGGACCGCCTCCAGGACCACCACCTCCAGTGGATGGCCCGGCTCGACGCGGTCGAGGAGGTCGACGGCTACCTGCTGCTCCACTCCGACACCACCGCCTACCTCGACTACGGCGACTCGATCGAGGCCGTCAACGACACCGTCCGCGAGGCGCTAACCCGCAACGACGCGGACGAGGTGTGGGACCTGTTCCGCAAGTTCACCAAGCGCTTCTCCTTCCGCGACGAGGGCGGCGCCGACGCCGTGCGCTCCCTTCTCGATACGTACGGCGGCGGCCGTGTCGTTCACGGCCACAGCCCGATTCCCTACCTGCTGGGCCAGGTCGGCTCCGAGGAGGGCGAGGACAGCGGCGGCCCCCGCGTCGAGGGACCGCACGTGTACGCCGACGGCCTCGCCATCGCCATGGACGGCGGCGTGACGATGGCCGGAAAGCTGCTGGTCCAGCAACTCCCTCTGGAATCCTGACCGTTCTCCGCACCACCCGGCCCCGGGCCGCGGTGGCGCGGAACCGGCACGGAGCCTCGCCCCAATTTCCCGCAACCCCCTGTCACCGTGCGGTGTGACAGCTCTACCATCGGCTTATCCGTAGCAGGCTCCCCTCCGTTTCTGCCCGACGGCTCGCCGCCATGCGAGCCACAAGCCCTACGGAGCATCGGGGGATGCACATGAACAGCGTTCCGCAGCACCTGCTGAGCGAGGACCGCCGGGAATTCGAGCGGTTCCTCGATGAGGCGCTGCGCTCCGCACCCGACCACCCGGAGCTGTCCGCCCTCGGACAGCGGCTCAACCCGGAACAACTGCGCACGATGGCACTCAACGCCACGGCGCTCATCAGTGCGGCCGCCGCCACCGAGTACCAGCACTACGTCAAGGCCCGCGAGGAACTGCGCCGTCCGGTGCCCACCGCCGAGGCGTCCGGCACCGAATCCGGTGCGGCGGAACCGGGGCCGGGCGCCCTGGGGCTCGCCGCCACGCTCGGCGAGACCGCCGAGGGCGCCGGGGCGGGAGCCAGCGCGATGGTCGCGGTACTGGCCCCCGTGCTCGCCGGGACCGCCGCGGTGATCTTCCTGCTGGTCGGCTACATCCTCAAGATGGTCGCCCCCGGCCAGCAGTTCGGCCGGACCATGATCACTGTCGGCTGGGTCTTCGGTGTCGTGACGGCGGCGGCGATCGTGGCCGCCGGTGTGGCGCTGCTGCTCACCGCGCTGCGCAACAGCTCCTCCGCCGAGGCCGCCGCCCAGGAGGAGGCACGCGAGGCGGTGGCGAAGGCGCGCGAGGAGTGGCGGGACGCCCTGTTCGAACGCGGCATCCTGCCCTTCCTGCGCGACGCCCTCGCCCAGCCCGGCGCCCCCGCCTCACAGCCCCTGCCGGCGCCCGGCCCGAGCCGGATGCCGCGCCTGGGCTACGGCCGCCCCGGCTTCAGCAGCCCCGACGACGGAGCGGCCACCGACCGCCCCCGCTTCAGCAGCCCCGACTACACGAGCCCGGACTTCGGCGGCCCGGAACACCAGCCGGACTAGTCCCGCTGCTCCGCGATCGGCAGATAGACCCGGTTGCCCGTGGCCGCGAACTCCAGGGACTTCCTCGCCATGCCCTCCTCGATCTCGGCCCGGTCACTCCCGTGTTCGCGCCTGATGTCCTGCGAGATCTTCATGCTGCAGAACTTCGGGCCGCACATGGAGCAGAAGTGAGCCGTCTTGGCGGGCTCGGCGGGCAGGGTCTCGTCGTGGAACTCCCGTGCCGTGTCCGGGTCCAGGGCGAGGTTGAACTGGTCCTCCCACCGGAACTCGAAGCGGGCGTCCGAGAGCGCGTCGTCCCATTCCTGGGCGCCGGGGTGCCCCTTGGCCAGGTCGGCCGCGTGGGCGGCGATCTTGTAGGTGATGACGCCGGTCTTCACGTCGTCCCGGTTCGGCAGGCCCAGGTGCTCCTTGGGCGTGACGTAGCAGAGCATCGCCGTGCCCCACCAGGCGATCATCGCGGCGCCGATGCCCGAGGTGATGTGGTCGTACGCGGGCGCGACGTCGGTGGTCAGCGGGCCGAGCGTATAGAACGGAGCTTCATCGCAGATCTCCTGCTGGAGGTCGATGTTCTCCTTGATCTTGTGCATCGGGACGTGCCCGGGGCCCTCGATCATCGTCTGTACATCGAAACGCCGGGCGATCCGGTTGAGCTCCCCGAGCGTGCGCAACTCCGCGAACTGCGCCTCGTCGTTGGCGTCTGCGATCGAGCCGGGCCGCAGACCGTCACCGAGCGAGTAGGTGACGTCGTACGCGGCGAGGATCTCGCAGAGCTCCTCGAAGTTCTCGTACAGGAACGACTCCTTGTGGTGCGCCAGGCACCACGCGGCCATGATCGAGCCGCCGCGCGAGACGATGCCCGTCTTCCGGTTCGCCGTCAGGGGTACGTACGGCAGACGCACACCGGCGTGCACCGTCATGTAGTCCACGCCCTGTTCGGCCTGCTCGATCACCGTGTCCTTGTAGATCTCCCAGGTCAGCTCCTCGGCCTTGCCGTCGACCTTCTCCAGCGCCTGGTAGAGCGGCACCGTGCCGATGGGGACAGGGGAGTTGCGCAGTACCCACTCGCGGGTGGTGTGGATGTTGCGGCCGGTGGAGAGGTCCATGACCGTGTCGGCGCCCCAGCGGGTGGCCCAGGTCATCTTCTCCACCTCCTCCTCGATCGAGGAAGTGACCGCGCTGTTGCCGATGTTGGCGTTGACCTTCACCAGGAAGCGCTTGCCGATGATCATCGGCTCGATCTCCGGGTGGTTCACATTGGCGGGCAGCACGGCGCGACCCGCCGCGATCTCCTCGCGGACCACCTCGGGAGAGACGTTCTCCCGAAGTGCCACGAACTCCATCTCGGGCGTGATCTCCCCCTGGCGGGCGTACGCGAGCTGGGTGACCGCCCGGCCCGCGCGCCCGCGCCGGGGCTGGCGGGGACGTCCGGGGAAGACGGCATCCAGGTTGCGCAGCCCGCCGCGCGGCGAGGTGTGCTTGATCCCGTCGTCCTCGGGACGGGCGGGGCGGCCCGCGTACTCCTCGGTGTCGCCACGGGCGACGATCCAGTGCTCCCGCAAGGGGGCCAGCCCCCGGCGGACGTCGGTGTCGGCTTCCGGATCGGTGTACGGGCCGGAGGTGTCGTACAGCGTGACCGACGACCCGTTGGTGAGATGCACCTGACGGACCGGCACGCGCAGGTCGGGGCGCGAACCCTCGACATACGCCTTGTGCCAGCCGACGGACTTCCCGGCCTCCTCGTGCGGCGAACTGTTCGTCGCGTTCTGCGTGGAGGCAGGCGTGCGTGCGTCCTTGTTGGTCATGAGACCTACTCCCTACGCCGGCATTACCCGGTAACAGGTTCGGCGGTCGACGCAGCGATTTCCGTCCGCAGATGCTCTCGGGGAACCACGTTCCACGTGAAACATCGCAACGACGGAGGTCAGCGCCCTCTCAGCCCGGTGCTCCGAGCTCCCGCGTGTGCAAAGGTGCCTCCACGCTAGCGCCCCATGTGACGGGATGAACAGTGGGCCTCCCCCGTTCTTGCAATGATCGGGCGGTGACCACGACGCAGCAGCCTCCCTACCCACCCCCCGGCCCACCCCACCGGCCCGGCTCCGGACCAGGCCCCGGCGACGGGGGTGGACACGGACACGGCTCCGGAGACGGGCATGGCGGCCACGGCCAGGGGCACGGCTCCGGGGGCGGGCACGGTCACTCCCACAGTCACAGCCACGGTCCCGCCGCCCCGGTGTCCAAGCACCTGCGCAAGGTCATCGCGGCGATCCTGATCCCGTTCAGCGCGGCGGTGGTCGTGGGTCTGGTGGTGCTCTGGCCCGGAGGCGCTCCGCCGCACCAGCGCACCGGGGTCGGCTTCGACCGCCAGACGCAGCAGGCAACGGTCACCCAGGTCACCTCGGTGAGCTGCCAGGTGGGCGGCGCCGGCGGGGGAGCCCCGGCCGGTGATCCCTCCGCCACGGGCGCGGGTGCGGCCGCCCAGAAGGACGAGAAGGGCCCCTGCAAGAAGGCGACGGTCCGGGTCGACACCGGCAAGGACCGGGGCCGTACCTTCACCGAGCTGGTGCAGCCGGACCAGACCCGGCAGTTGCACCAGGGCGACAAGGTCGTGGTCGCCTACGAGCCCACGGCGCCGAGGGAACTCCAGTACGCGGTCACCGATCTGGACCGGAAGTTCCCCATGGCGCTGCTCGCCGGGATCTTCGCGGTCGCCGTCGTGGTGGTGGGCCGGCTGCGCGGCGTGATGGCGCTGGTGGCCCTGGCCGTCAGCTTCATGGTGCTGACCCTGTTCATCCTGCCCGCGGTGCTGCAGGGCTCGAACCCGCTGCTCGTGGCCGTGGTAGGGGCGAGCGCGATCATGCTCATCGCGCTGTACATGTGCCATGGCCTGTCGGCGCGGACCTCCGTCGCGGTGGTCGGCACCCTGGTCTCACTGCTGCTGATCGGTTTCCTCGGCTCGCAGTTCATCGGCTGGGCGGCGCTCACCGGCAACACGGACGACAACACCGGCCTGATCCACGGGCTCTACCCGTCGATCGACATGAGCGGCCTGCTGCTCGCGGGCGTCATCATCGGCTCGCTGGGCGTGCTGGACGATGTGACGGTCACCCAGACCTCGGCGGTGTGGGAACTGCACGAGGCCAACCCGTCGATGGGCTGGCGCGGGCTGTACCGCGCGGGCATCCGCATCGGCCGCGACCACATCGCCTCCGTCGTCAACACCCTCGTCCTCGCCTACGCGGGCGCCGCGCTGCCCCTGCTGCTGCTGTTCTCCATCGCGCAGAGCGGTGTGGGAACGGTGGCCACCAGTGAGCTGGTCGCCGAGGAGATCGTGCGCACGCTCGTCGGCTCGATCGGCCTGGTCGCCTCGGTCCCGGTCACCACCGCGCTCGCCGCCTTGGTCGTCTCGGCCGACCGCCCCGCTCCCGGTGCGGCGGCGGCTCCCGCGGGCGCCCCACCCGTCGCGGCCCCGGGCGGCAGGGGACGACGCCGGAAGCGCTGAGCGGCGCCGCCGCCGCGCTCCCGTCGGCCCGTGAACCTTTGAAGAAGCGTTTCTTCAAAGGTTCACGAAGTCCGGCGGGGGCGCTCGGCGCCCTCTTGGCCCTGCCGCTTCAGCCCGCGCTCTGCTCCTCGGCCAGGATGCGGCCCAGTGCCTCGTCGAGGTGGGTGTCGAAGTCGGCCAGCGCACCCTCCTGCCCGAGCGGCACCAGCTTGTCGGTGCGGTCGAGGAACGCCACCAGCGGGGGTGTGGAGGAGCGGAAGAGCGCCTGGTCACCGCCTACCTGAAGGCGGATCAGCACCTCGCCCAGCACCTCGCAGTCGACGGGGGCGATGTGCACATCACCCTCGCCGCACGGCCGGCCGACCCCGTCGATCATCAACTCCCGGCCGAAGACCCAGGTCACCGGGGCGTCACCGGGCAGGTGGAAGGTGAGCCGCACCGCGTAGGGATCACTCGTCTCGTAGCGCAACTCCACCGGAATACGGAAGGAAAGCTCCTCCGAGACGAGAAAGCTCATCATGACTTCTGCCTGTACGGACTCGCGCATCGCCTACCCCGTCGTATGACATCGACTGGCCGGGTTTAATCCCTGACTGGGGTCAAATCTAGCTGAACGTACATGGCAGATCACAAGGAGTGAGTTTTCAGATGCTGATAGAGAGCGCCAGCGCCCCCATGTGACGTCCCATCTCCGACTGCAATCTCCTTGTGGCGCCCGGAAGTTGATCAGCCTGATGCGCCGGGAGCGAGATCGCCATCGTCGCGGCGGTTGTACCGACAGTGATCGGCACCGCCGCGCAGACCGCTCCAAGGGCGTATTCCTGCCGCTCCACCACCGGTTCCATGCGACGGGTCCCGGCCAGCCGCCGGAGCAGGGCGTCGTTGTCACGCACGGTGTACGGCGTCAGGGAGCGCACCGGGTAGCGCGAGAGGTGGTCGCGGCGGGCCTCCTCGTCCAACTGGGAGAGCAGGCATTTCCCGATGGCGTGGGCGTGTCCCGTCTCGCGGAAGTCGGCCCACTCCGCGACCGCCGGGCTCTCCCGCGAGTCGGCCACGCACATGACCTCGATCTCGCCGTCCCGGTACATCGCGTAGTACACCGGGACGCCGATCGAATCGCGCCAGTGCGCGAGGGTGTCGGCCACCGTGCTGCGACGTTTCTGCTGCGCTCCGCTGCTGCTCAGCTTGTCCGCCGCGTCACCGAGGAAGAACCGCCCCTTGTCCCGGCGCAGATAGCCCTCGTGCACCAGGGTGCGCAGCAGGTGGTACGCCGTGGGGAGCGCGAGGCCGGTCTCGCGGGCCAGTTGCTTGGCGGGAGCGCCGTACTCGTGCCCGGCGACCGTCTCCAGCAGGCGCATCGCGCGCTGGACGGAACCGATGAGGGTCGCGGAGTGCTTGTCGGGCGCGGTGGCGGCGGGCGGCCGCTGCATCGGGGGCGCGCAGGACCGCGCCGGGGCCGGGGGTGCGTGGGGTCCTGCCGGGGCGGTGTCGACCGTGGCCAAGGATTTACTCCCGAAGCGCGGAGGTGGGGGCGGCCCGTGCGGGGTGGACACGGGTGGGGTGCGTGCCGCCCGTGGGGTTCGGGGCCCCACGGGAGTTCCGGACTCTAACCGTCCACCACCGCGCGCGGACGGCCTGCCGGGGAAACTTCCCTCCCCCGAGGGAACGGACGCCCCGTGTTACCGCTGCCCGGCTCCCGCCCGCGTCACCAGTCTCCGCGCGAGGACGAGCCCGCGGTGAACTTCCGCACCACGTAGATGAGTCCGCCGACCAGGGCGACGAAGAGCAGGGCCTTGAAGAGCAGGCCGATCAGGAAGCCGACCACGGTCGCTATCAGGCCGCCGAACACGACCAGCGCGATGACCGGCACCGCGACCCACTTAACCCACCACGGCAACCCCGTGAAGATCTCTCGCATCGCCTCGTCCTTTGCGCTAGCAGTTCTCGATGTCCCGCTTCGATGCTAGGGCCGACGAGGGGCTCGTAGGGGGCCTCGCACCCCTTGTCCTCCCCTGAACCATCCCCTAGGGAACCCTGAGAGCGACCCTCACGCCTCAGGGGGAGAGAACACCACCAGGACCCTCAGGTCCTCGCTGATGTGGTGGAACTTGTGGGCCACGCCCGCGGGGACGTACACCACGCTGCCCCGCGCGACCTCCGTGGTCTCCAGCCCGATCGTGATCGACGCCCGGCCGCTGACCACGAAGTACACCTCGTCCTGCGGGTGGGGCTTCTGCGGGTCGTGGGAGCCCGCGTCGAGGGCGTACAGGCCGACCGACATGTTCCGCTCCCGCAGGAACTGGAGGTAGGCCCCCTCGTTGGCGGCACGCTCCGCCTCCAGTTCGTCCAGCCGGAATGCCTTCATCGCCGTCGTCCGCCCTTGCCGCGCCGCCCACTCTGATTCTGGTCTGCAACGATCAGACACATGAAGAATCTCGTAGTCAAGACGATCGCCAACGCCGGCGCCCTCGCGGTCGCCGTGTGGCTCCTCGACAAGATCACCCTCACCGGTGACAGCACGGGCAAGAAGATCGGCACGCTGATCGTGGTCGCGCTGATCTTCGGACTGGTGAACCTTCTGGTCAAGCCGGTCGTGAAGCTGCTGACCTTCCCGCTGTTCATCCTGACCCTCGGCCTGATCACCCTGGTCGTCAACGCGCTGATGCTGCTGCTGACCTCCTGGGTGTGCGACCAGCTCGACCTGAGCTTCCACGTCGAGGGGTTCTGGACAGCCGTGCTCGGCGGCCTGATCATCGCCGTCGTCTCCTGGGCACTGAACCTCGTTCTGCCCGACGAGGACTGATCCGGTCATGGCCTACCGCGTCTGTTTCGTGTGCACCGGCAACATCTGCCGCTCCCCGATGGCCGAGTCGGTCTTCCGGGCACGCGTCGCCGAGGCCGGGCTCGACGGCCTGGTCGAGGTCGACAGCGCCGGCACCGGTGGCTGGCACGAGGGCGACGGCGCCGACCCGCGCACCGCGTCGGTCCTCGACGAGCACGGCTACGGCACCGGACACACCGCGCGGCAGTTCCAGCAGTCCTGGTTCGGCCGGCTGGACCTCGTGATCGCCCTGGACACCGGCCACCTCAAGGCCCTGCGCCGCCTCGCCCCGACCGAGGAGGACGCGCGCAAGGTACGCCTGCTGCGCTCCTACGACCCGGCGGCCGACGCCGACCTCGATGTGCCGGACCCCTACTACGGGGGCCGCGACGGCTTCGAGGAGTGCCTTGAGATGGTGGAGGCGGCGAGCGCCGGACTGCTCGACTCCGTACGCGAACACCTGGAGGGACAGCCCGTATGAACGACACAGCCGAGCACCCGGACTCCACCGGCGACGGCACGCGCGCCGTCCGGGCCGGCCTCCCCGAGCCGGTGAAGCACGAGCCGACCCTGCCGGGGCCGGTGTTCGCCGCGCACTTCCACCTGCCCGGCGACGTGAGCGGCCCGTACTCGTACGGCCGCGACGGCAACCCCACGTGGACGTTGCTGGAACGCGCCATCGGCGAGCTGGAGGCGCCCGGCGACGACGCCGCCGAGACGCTGGTGTTCGCCTCCGGCATGGCGGCGATCTCCGCGGTGCTCTTCTCCCAGTTGCGCTCCGGCGACACGGTGGTGCTGCCCTCCGACGGTTACCAGGCCCTCCCCCTGGCCCGGGCCCAACTGGAGGCGTTCGGCATCGAGGTGCGCACCGCGCCCACCGGCGGCGACGCCCAGCTCGACGCGCTCGACGGCGCGCGGCTGCTGTGGATCGAGTCGCCGTCCAACCCCGGGCTGGACGTGTGCGACATCCGGCGGCTGGTGAAGGAGGCCCACGCGCGTGGCGCGCTGGTGGCCGTCGACAACACCCTCGCCACGCCGCTCGGGCAGCGGCCGTTGGAGCTGGGTGCCGACTTCGCCGTGGCGAGCGGCACCAAGCAGTTGACCGGTCACGGCGATGTCCTGCTGGGCTACGTCGTCGGTCGCGCCGGTGAGGCGATGGACGCGGTGCGCCGCTGGCGGAAGATCGTCGGTGCCATCCCCGGCCCGATGGAGGCGTGGCTCGCCCACCGCTCGATCGCCACGCTCCCGCTCCGTGTCGACCGGCAGAACGCCACGGCGCTCGCGGTGGCCGAGGCGCTGCGCGGGCGGCCCGAGGTCTCCGGCCTGCGGTATCCGGGACTGCCCGACGACCCGTCGCACGCGGTCGCGTCGCGGCAGATGCGCCGCTTCGGCTGCGTGGTCTCCTTCACGCTGGCCACGCGTGAGCGGGCCGAGCGGTTCCTGGAGGCACTGCGGCTGGTCGAGGACGCGACGAGCTTCGGCGGGGTGCGCTCCACTGCCGAGCGGCGCGGCCGCTGGGGCGGGGACGCGGTGCCGGAGGGCTTCATCCGCATGTCGGTCGGGGCCGAGGACGCCGAGGACCTGGTGGCGGACGTGCTGCGCGCCCTCGACGAGTCCGCCGAGACCACGGACTGAGGAAGGTGTGGACGGTCCGAGCCTCCCCCCTCGTGGCTCGGACCGTCACCGGTTCCGCGTACCAAGAACCTCGCGCACAAGGCTAGTTGACTCTGGGTCAGTGTCCAATCACGGTAACGACAGAGACCTATCGACTTATTTATAGTTGGGGCCTGCCCGGCGCCGGAGAAGGCAGGGAAAGGGGACCCCCGCCATGGACCTGGCCCTGCTGCGGACCTTCGTCACCGTGCACCGGGCCGGTTCCTTCACCCGCGCCGCCGCGCTGCTGGGCCTGTCCCAGCCCGCCGTGACCTCCCAGATCCGCACGCTGGAGCGCCAGCTAGGCCGCCCTCTGTTCCTGCGGCAACCCCGCGGGGTGACGCCCACGACCATCGGCGACGAGCTGGCCCACAAGGCCGCACCGCATCTCGACGCCCTGGTGGAGATCACCGAGAGCGGCCTGGACGACGAGTCGTCGCTGCGCACGCTGCATCTGGCCGGTCCCCCGGAGTTCACCGCCGAGCGCGCCCTGCCCGCGCTGACGGAGCTGACCGGTGCCGACGGCCAGGGCCTCGCCCTCCGCGCCTCGTTCGGCACCGCGGAGGAGGTCCTGGAGGGGCTGGCGGCGGGCCATCACGAGCTGGCCATCAGCACGGTCCGGCCGCGCGGCGCCCTGCTGACCGCGAGCCCGCTCTGCGACGAGGAACATGTGCTGGTCGCAGCCCCGCGCTGGGCCGAGCGGATCGGGCCGGAAGCGCTGTGGCAGAAAGGGGCGGCCGCGCTGAAGAACCTGCCCGTGGTCGAGGTCCACGAGTCGCTGCCCTTCGTCTCGCGCTACTGGGCCTCCGTCTTCGACACGCGTCCAGGGGGATCCGGCACGGTCATCGTCCCCGACCTGCGCGCGGTGCTGGCCTGTGCCGGGGCGGGTGCCGGGCTGGCGGTGCTGCCCCGCTATCTCTGCGCGTCCGCACTCCAGCGTGCCGAGGTCGTCCTGCTGCACGACCCGGCCGTGCCGCCGCTGCGGACCTACTTCCTGGTGGTGCGCACCGGCTCGCTGGCTCTGCCACATGTCGCGCGGGCGCACGAGTGGCTTCAGCGAGCGGCCTCGCGGTGGGGCTGAGCGGTCTTTCCTCCGGGAAAGTTCCCCCGTCGTCCGGCCGAGACCGCCTGCGATGTTTCACGTGGAACCGACCGGGCCACATTTCTCCCATGACCGTCCGACCCGTGGTCAAGCGCACCGCACGCGCCGTTCTCCTGGACGGTGACGACCTGATCCTGATCAAGCGCACCAAGCCGGGTGTCGATCCCTACTGGGTCACCCCCGGTGGCGGGGTCGAGCCAGAGGACCCGACCGTCGTGGACGCCCTGCACCGCGAGGTGTACGAGGAACTCGGCGCCAAGATCACCGATGTCGTGCCCTGCTTCGTGGACACCGTGGAGCACATCGGTGAAGACGGCGGCGCGACCGGCGTGAAGGTGCAGCACTTCTTCGTCTGCCGGCTGGAGTCCATGGACCCCTCGCTCCGCCACGGCCCCGAGGTGGAGGAGCCGGCCGGGGAGTACGAGATCGTCCGTATCCCGTTCAACCGGGTCGGCATCGCCTCCGTCCACCTCGTCCCGCTGTCGCTGCGGCACTATCTGGACGGCAACATCGAGGGCGTCCGCGCCATGCACGCCCCCGACCTCGGCTGACCGGAGCCGGCGCCGTCAGGAACCGACGACCACGAGATCCTCGACCGGGTCGTGCCGTATGCGAGGCGCGGGAACGCCGAGCGCCCGCAACGCGGAGACACCGCTGCGGATCATGCCGGGCGGGCCGGAGAGGTACGCGTCGTAGTCCCGCCAAGGGCCGCTCGCCCGCACGGCGTCGTGGAGGTGGCGGTCCTCCCGGTCGACGACCGACCGGACGGATATCCAGGGATGGGCCTGCCGCAGCCGGAGCAGGGTGTCGATGTCGTACAGGTCGTGGTCGCTGCGGGCGCCGTAGAACACCTCGACCGGGCGGCGCGCGCCGCGCTCGGCGACCTCCTCCACCATGGCCTTGATCGGGGCTATGCCGGTGCCGCCGCCCAGGCAGAGCAGGCCGCTGTCGGTGCCGTGGTCGACGCTCATCGAGCCGACCGGTGGTCCGAGGCGCACCACGTCTCCGGGGTGGGCGCGGTGGACCAGGGAGTTGGAGACCCAGCCGGCCGGGACCGCCCGCACATGGAAGGTGAGCAGCCCGTCGGCGCGGGGTGCGGAGGCGAAGGAGTAGTGCCGCCACACGCGCGGCCACCAGGGTGTCTCGACGCTCGCGTACTGCCCGGCCAGGAAGGGGTACGGCTGATCGGGGCGCAGCGTGAGGACGGCGACGTCGGGTGTCCTCAGGTCGTGGGTGACGACCTCGGCGTGCCACCAGGGCGGGGCGTCCCGGCCATCCGCCGCGGCGGCGTCGATCATCACCTCGGAGATGATCGCGTAGACCCGGCCCCAGGCCGCCTCTGCCTGGGGGTTCCAGGTGTGGGTGGCGTAGGTGCTCAGGGCGCCGATCAGGCAGGCGCCCACGGCCGGGTAGTGCTCGGGGCGGGTGCCGTACTTGCGATGGCCCCGGCCGAGGTTCCGCAGATAGTCGACGAGCACGGGCGTGTTGTCGATGTGCTCCGCCGCGGTGAGCAGTGCCCGCAGCAGCCGGTCCCGCTGGGTGTCCATCGCGGGCGGGAACAGGGGCCTCAGCTCGGGGTGGCGCACGAAGAGAAGGGCGTAGAAGTAGGAGGTCACCTTGTCGGCCACGGGAGCGATCTCCGCCATCGTGCGGCGGATGAGCAGCGCGTCCCAGGAAGCCTGCGCATGGGCCCGTGCCGGACGTGTCGCGACGGGCTCCGTCTCCGTACCTCGCCCTGGCCGTTGGCCGCCGGGGTCCGGCATGCCGTCGTCCCCCGATGTGGTGACCGGAGCTTCCATGTGTGCCCTCGCTCGCACTCCTGCGGCGGTCTGCGCTCTCCCCCTCGGAAGCGCGTGATCCCCGGCGGGGCGGAGGACCGCAGCACTCGCTCCGCAGCGTGGCACCGTGGACCGGCGCCCCGTCCCGTTACCCGGAAACACGGCTCTCGACGCGCTTCGTCCGATTACTCTGTCGGCCGCCGAACCGGCTGGTTGATCACCCGATGCCGTTTCACGTGAAACACCGCTGGCTGTCGGCCGTTCGCCGGGTGAGGAACGTGGCCTGAAGCAGTAAGAGGTCTTTGAATCCGGTGGACGTGGAGGGGGCGCTTCGGACAGCCTGATCGGCGTGCCGATCTCTTCACTCGCCGCGCTGCCCATCCGTCGTCTGACTCCGCGCGATCTGACCGCCTGCGCCGACCTGTCCGAGGACCGGGGGTGGTCGCGCGAGGAACATAAGTGGGGGCTGCTGCTGACGGCGGGCAACGGCTTCGGCATCGACGACCCCGACGGTGGCCTCGTCGCCGCCTGCGTCGTCACGGAGTACGGCTCCGGTCAGCGGCTGGAGCTCGGCGCCATCGGCATGGTCCTGGTCGCGGAACGCCACTCCCGCAAGGGCGTGGGGCGCCGCCTGATGCGGCATGTCGTGGCGGCCATGGAGGGCACCCCGCTGACCCTGCACGCCACGCCCCTGGGCCGTCCGCTCTACGAGGAGATCGGCTTCAAGACCGTGGGCCGGGCGGAGATGCTCATGGGGCACTTCGTACCGGACGGATCGGAGCCGACGGTGCCGACGCGGGCCGCGACCGCCGACGATCTTCCCTCGATCCTCCGCCTCGACGCGGAGGTCTTCGGCGCCGACCGCACCTCGATCCTCGTCAGGCTCCCCGCCTTCGCCGACCAGGTGCGCGTGGCGGAGCAGGGCGGCCGGATCACCGGCTACGCCGCCGCCTGGCCCAACATGCAGACGCATGTCGTGGGCCCGCTGATCGCCCGCGACACGGAGACGGCCAAGGCCCTCATCGGCTCGCTGGCGGCCCGCACCGACCGGCCGCTGCGCACCGACGTGGACGCGCGCCACGAGGAGCTGCTGGCCTGGGTGAAGGAACGGGGACTCGCGCCGGTGATGTCGAACGCCGTCATGGTGCTCGGCGCGGCCGACCTGCCGGGGGACTGGACCCGTCGCTTCGCACCGCTGACGGTGGCCGCGGGCTGAGCCCGGCGGCATGACGAAGGCCCCCGCGGCTCGGCGGGGGCCTTCGTGTCGGTGCGGGGCCTGCTCAGACGAGGGCGCGCACGGCCTCGGTGGCGAAGCCGTGGTCCTGCTCGGGCGCGCCGCCGCCGACGCCGATGGCGCCGATCAGCCGGCCGTCGCGGTGGACGGGGATGCCACCGGCGATGAAGAGCAGCGGGCGGTCGAGCGCGGTGGGCAGCGTGTGGAAGAGGCCGCCGGGCTGCACGGCGTCGACCAGGTCGGCGGTCGGCGCGTCGAGCTGGAGCGCGGTGTACGCCTTGCGGGTGCTGGTCTCGCCGGAGATCAGCACGGCCCGGTCGTCCCGGCGGAAGGCGAGCAGGTGGCCACCGGCGTCCAGGACGGTGACGCTGACGGTCACACCGGCGTCCTCGGCGGCGCGCCGGGCGGTGGCAATGAGCAGCTCGGCGTCCTCGGTGGTGAGCGGGGTGAAGGTGGTGGTGCTCATGGTGGTTCTCCTTGGATGTTCCTGAGGTGGGTCCGTCCGGGCCGGGGTGTCCGTCACCGGCGCGGACGGGGGTCTGTGGGGCGCGGCGTCAGCGGCCGGCGGGCTCCGGCTGCGCGGCGAGCGCGTCGGAAGCGGTCGGCGAGCCGGTCTTGGCGTCGCGGCGTTCCAGAGCGGCCGACAGGACGGCGAGCAGCAGGGCGGCAGCGGCGAGGACGGCGCCGACCCAGTTGGGCGCGGTGTAGCCGAACCCGGCCGCGATGACGATGCCGCCGAGCCAGGCGGACAGGGCGTTGCCCAGGTTGAAGGCGCCGATGTTCACGGCCGAGGCGAGCGTCGGTGCGCCGTGTGCCTGGTCGAGGACGCGCTTCTGGAGCGGCGGGACGGTGGCGAAGCCGAGGGCGCCGATCAGGGCGATGGTCACGGCGGCCGCGATCTTGTTGTGCGCGGTGAGCGTGAACAGCGCCAGGACGACGGCCAGGGCGCCCAGTGAGACGTACAGCATGGGCATCAGGGCGCGGTCGGCGAACTTGCCGCCGATCAGGTTGCCGCCGACCATGCCGAGGCCGAACAGGACCAGCAGCCAGGTGACCGAGCCGTCGGCGAAACCGGCGACGTGGGTCATCATCGGCGCGATGTAGGTGATGGCGGCGAAGACTCCGCCGAAGCCGAGCACGGTCATCGCCATGGCGAGCAGGACCTGGGCGTTCTTGAACGCGGCCAGCTCATGACGCAGATGCACGCCTTCGGGCTTGGGCACCTCGGGCACGAGCTTCGCGATGCCCGCGAGGCCGATCAGGCCCAGGACGGCGACGATTCCGAAGGTCACCCGCCAGCCGATCTGCTGACCGATGAGCGTGCCCAGCGGGACGCCGACGACGTTGGCGACGGTCAGGCCGGTGAACATCATCGCGATGGCGCCGGCCTTCTTCTGGGGTGCCACCAGTTCGGCCGCCACGACGGAGCCGATGCCGAAGAAGGCGCCGTGGGCGAGGGAGGCGATCACTCGTCCGATCAGCATGACCGCGAAGACGGGCGCGACGGCGGAGACCAGGTTCCCGACGATGAACAGGCCCATCAGCACCATCAGCATCCGCTTGCGCGAGACCTTGGTGCCGAGCACGGTCATCAGCGGGGCGCCGATCACCACGCCGAGGGCGTAGCCGGTGACGAGCAGGCCGGCGGTGGGGATCGAGACCCCGAATTCGCCCGCGACCTGGGGCAGCAGACCCATGATCACGAACTCGGTCGTGCCGATTCCGAAGGCCCCGATCGCCAGGGCCAGAAGCGCGAGAGGCATGAGGGGGTAGACCTTCCCAAAAGATTGCAGGAGCGCTTTGCGTGCCTTCACAATAGTTGCAGACGCGGGTTAAATGCAATCGCTGGATATTGCGGCCGTGCTCTACTCTGGAGTACAGCCGCTCCGGGACGGAGGAACACCCCAATGACAGCGACGGACCCCGCGCTCACCGCCCTCGCGCAGGGCTGGTGCGCCCTGTCTCTGCTCCACGGGAGGATCGAGGCGCACACCGAGCGCGCCCTGCAGGCACAGCACGAGCTGAGCGTGCGCGAGTACTCCCTGCTCGACGTGCTCAGCAGGCAGCACGACGGAGAGGGCGGCCATCTCCAGATGAAGCAGGTCGCCGACGCCGTCGTCCTCAGCCAGAGCGCCACCACTCGACTGGTGACCCGCCTGGAGGACCGCGGCCTGCTGGAGCGATATCTGTGCCCCACCGACCGCCGGGGCATCTACACCAACGTCACCGAGGCCGGCCTGCGCCTGCTGGAGGAGGCACGCCCGACCAACGACGCCGCGCTGCGCGAGGCGCTGGACGCGGCGGCCTTGAATCCCGGACTCGCCCCGCTGGTCAAGGCCGTGGAGTCACTGCACGTCCCCACATAGGCTGCGAGCCATGACCGACCTCGACATACGGCCCGCGACCGCGGAAGACATCCCGGCGATCGTGGCCATGCTCGCCGACGATCCCCTGGGCGCCCAGCGGGAGTCGCCCGACGACCTGACCCCGTACCTGCCTGCCTTCGAGCGTCTGGACGCCGACCCGAACCAACACCTCGTCGTGGCGGTCCGCGACGGCCGGGTGATCGGGACGCTCCAGCTCACGATCATCCCCGGGCTCTCCCGCAAGGGTGCGACCCGTTCCCTCATCGAGGCCGTGCGGGTCCACGCGGACGAGCGCGGCAGCGGCCTGGGCAGCGAGCTGATCCAGTGGGCCGTCGACACCTCGCGCCGCCTCGGCTGCCACCTGGTGCAACTCACCTCGGACAAGACGCGCACCGACGCCCACCGCTTCTACGAGCGGCTGGGCTTCGCCGCCTCCCACGAGGGCTTCAAGCTGAGCCTCTGACCGGGCATCTGACGCGGCGAAGGGCCCTGTTTCACGTGAAACAGGGCCCTTCGTGCCGTCTGCGGCCTGCTACGGCTGAGCGATACCCCGCCAGCCCTCCGCGTCCACCCCACCGGGCACGGGCGCGTCCTCTTCGTACGGCTGACGCGTGAACACGAACGAGCCGAGGTCGAGATGGCTCACCGTTCCGTCCGGGCGCCGCACGGCTTCCAGCAACTCCCCGGCGTAGTAGCCCTCCAGGCCGGTCCAGGTGCCGTCGCCGTTCGGCCGGAACCGGGCACGGCGGCCGCCCCCGGTCAGCGGTCCCAGCGTGATCAGGCCGTCGGCCATCACCCGCAGCGCGAAGGGATGCGTGCCCCAGTACCAAGGCCCGGCCAACTCCAGCACCGCCGGATCGACTTCACGCAGCGGGCGCCACGGCTCGGGGATGCGGGGTTCGGCCTCGGCGACGATGCGGACGAGATCGGCCCCCACCGCGCCGAGCAGCGGGCCACTGGTGCAGTTGGCCAGGACCACCGCTGCCACGTCGTCCGCCACGCTGAACGTGAGGTTCGCCAGGAAGCCCGGCAGCGAACCGGAGTGCCCGGCGAGCAGCCGGCCGTCCCGGTGCTGGATCTGCAGACCGAGACCGTACGTGGCCCCGTCGACCACGTCGGCCTGCTCGGCGGGTGCCGCGGGCGTGCGCATGTCCCGCACGGACTCGGCGCTCAGGACGCGGTCGTCTCCCCCGGCCAGGAAGGCGGCGAAGCGGGCGAGGTCGCCCGTGGTGGACCACAGTTGCCCGGCCGGGGCCATCCGGCCGAGATCCTCGACCGGCTCGGGCAGCAGCGCGTCGGCCCACGGGTGTACCGCCCAGCCACCCGCGTGCGGTGCCTCGGGCTGGGCGGTGGTGCGGTGGAGGCCGAGAGGTTCGAGCACCTCCTCGCGCAGCACCTGCTCCCAGGGAGCACCCCGGAGTTCCTCCACCAGCGCGCCGAGGAGGGTGTAGCCGGGGTTGGAGTAGTGGTGGCGCCGTCCGGCCGGGTGCAGCAGGGGCTTCTCGCCGAGTACGTCGCCCAGTCGGGGACGCAGCGACCCCGGTGTCCGCTCCCACCAGGGCGCGGGTGACTCGGCGGCCAGCCCGGCCGTGTGCGCGAGCAGTTCGGCGATGGTCGCCTCGCCGGCGCCGGTGCCCGGCAGATGCTTCTCCAGCGGGTCTCCGAGGTCGAGCACTCCCTCGTCCCGCAGCCGCAGCACCAGGACAGCGGTGAAGGTCTTGGTGATGGACCCGATCCGGTACTGCACGTTCTCGTCCGGCCCGTGGCCGTCCACCGAGGTCCGCGCGCCGTGCCAGACCGCCCGGCCCCCGCGCACGACCGCGGCCACGAGCGACGGCGCCCGCCCCTCGGACTGCGCGACGGCGATCCGGTGGGTCAACGCCCTGCGGGTCGCGGGAAGCAGCTCTTCGTCCATTGTCGTCATGCCCACAGTCCACCTGCTGGAACGGGACACGTCGAGCTCATCAGGCCCCGACGGCGCCCGGTCAGGTCTGGGCCATGTCCACGAAGCGGGAGTAATGGCCCTGGAAGGCGACCGTGATCGTGGCCGTGGGGCCGTTTCGGTGCTTGGCGACGATCAGGTCGGCCTCGCCCGCGCGGGGGGACTCCTTCTCGTAGGCGTCCTCGCGGTGCAGCAGGATGACCATGTCGGCGTCCTGCTCGATGGAGCCGGACTCACGCAGGTCGGAGACCATGGGCTTCTTGTCGGTGCGCTGCTCGGGACCACGGTTCAACTGCGAGAGCGCGATGACCGGGATCTCCAGCTCCTTGGCGAGGAGCTTGAGGTTACGGGACATGTCCGAGACCTCCTGCTGACGGCTCTCGGCCCGCTTGGAGCCGCCGGACTGCATGAGCTGGAGGTAGTCGATGACGACCAGCTTCAGGTCGTTGCGCTGCTTCAGCCGGCGGCACTTGGCGCGGATCTCCATCATCGACAGGTTCGGGGAGTCGTCGATGTAGAGCGGCGCGGCCGACACGTCCGGCATCCGGCGGGCCAGGCGCGTCCAGTCCTCGTCGGTCATCGTGCCGGAACGCATGTGGTGCAGGGCGACCCGGGCCTCGGCGGACAGCAGACGCATGGCGATCTCGTTGCGGCCCATTTCGAGCGAGAAGACCACGCTCGGCAGGTTGTGCTTGATCGACGCGGCCCGCGCGAAGTCCAGCGCGAGCGTCGACTTACCCATGGCGGGACGTGCCGCGATGACGATCATCTGACCGGGGTGCAGGCCGTTGGTCAGCGAGTCGAAGTCGGTGAACCCGGTGGGCACACCGGTCATCTCGCCGCTGCGCGAGCCGATCGCCTCGATCTCGTCGAGGGCGCCCTCCATGATGTCGCCGAGCGGCAGATAGTCCTCGCTGGTGCGCTGCTCGGTGACCGCGTAGATCTCGGCCTGGGCGCTGTTGACGATCTCGTCGACGTCGCCGTCGGCCGCGTATCCCATCTGCGTGATGCGGGTTCCGGCCTCCACCAGGCGGCGCAGGACGGCCTGCTCGTGGACGATCTCCGCGTAGTACTCGGCGTTCGCCGCGGTCGGCACCGTCTGGACGAGGGTGTGCAGATAGGCGGCGCCGCCCACCTTGTTGATCTCGCCGCGCTTGGTGAGTTCGGCCGCGATGGTGATGGGGTCGGCCGGCTCGCCCTTGGCGTAGATGTCGAGGATCGCCGTGTAGATCGTCTCGTGCGCCGGCTTGTAGAAGTCGTGACCCTTGAGGATCTCGACCACGTCGGCGATGGCGTCCTTGGACAGCAGCATGCCGCCCAGCACGGACTGCTCGGCGTCCAGGTCCTGCGGCGGCACCCGCTCGAAGGTGGAGCCTCCGCCTTCCCAGTCGCCGCTCTCGCGGCCGCGCTCGTGCTGTTCGTCACGGCCGCGACCCGTGTCACCGCGACGCCGGGAGGCGGGGAGACGATCGCTGGGACCGCTGTCGGCCCACGGATCGTCCAAGGGCTCGGAAATGCTCACCGAGCCACCTCCTCCCGTCCGCCGGAGCGGACCTCGCCATGCCCTCTGTTGTACGGCACGGCACTGACAAAATAAGAAGCCCAACTCCGGTTCCGGCGCGTCGGATATGTGACGTTTCCCCGGCCGGAAGAGGGAGCGGGCGCCGGACCACGGTAGGCCCCCCGGCACCTTCAGCCAATCTGGTTATCCACAGGCCATGTGGACGACGGCCCAGATGCTGTGGAGAACTCGCCGAAACCTGTGCACGACCCGGTGGACAGCCCTGTGAACAAGACCTCCCCCCGACCAACAAGACTGCACTGACCTGCACCTTTGCCGTCCACCGGCTGTGCAGAAGAAAAACTTTCCCAGTCGGACCAAGATCACCTCGAACGCCGCGCGAAACCTTGCCCCCAGGAAACAAAGGTAAGGGTCAGATCGTAGTTGTATCTCTTACCTGTGGACGATTAGATTGATGCGCATGACACAGGCTCCCGCGATCCCCAAGGCCACCAGGCGGCGCCACGACCGGGAGATCGTGGCCCTCGCCCTCCCGGCCTTCGGCGCGCTCGTCGCCGAGCCCCTCTTCGTGATGGCGGACAGCGCGATCGTCGGCCATCTCGGCACCGCTCAGCTCGCCGGACTCGGCGTGGCCTCGGCGCTCCTCACCACCGCCGTGAGCATCTTCGTCTTCCTCGCCTACGCCACCACGGCGGCGGTCGCCCGCCGGGTCGGGGCGGGCGACATACGGGCCGCGATCCGCCAGGGCATGGACGGAATCTGGCTCGCCCTGCTGATCGGCGCCCTCGTCATCGCCGTCGTCGTACCGCTCGCACCCGGCATCGTGGACCTCTTCGGCGCCTCCGCCACCGCGGCCCCCTACGCCACCACCTATCTGCGCATCTCCGCCCTCGGCATCCCGGCCATGCTGGCCGTCCTGGCCGCCACCGGTGTGCTGCGCGGACTCCAGAACACCAGGACCCCTCTGTACGTCGCCGTCGGGGGCTTCATCGCCAACGCCGCCCTCAACGCCGTACTCGTCTACGGCGCCGGACTCGGCATCGCGGGCTCCGCCTGGGGCACGGTGATCGCGCAGTGCGGCATGGCCGCCGTCTATCTCTGGGTGGTCGTCCGGGGTGCGCGACGGCACGAAGCCTCTCTGCGACCGGACCTGGCCGGGATCCGGGCCTCGGCGCAGGCGGGTGTACCGCTGCTCGTCCGCACCCTGTCCCTGCGGGCCATCCTCATGATCGCCACCGCCATGGCGGCCCGGCTCGGCGACGCCGACATCGCCGCCCACCAGATCGTGCTGTCCCTGTGGAGCCTGCTGGCCTTCGCCCTGGACGCGATCGCCATCGCCGGGCAGGCGATCATCGGCCGCTACCTCGGCGCCGACGACGCACCCGGCGCCCGTGCCGCCTGTCGGCGCATGGTGCAGTGGGGCCTCGCCACCGGTGTCGTGCTCGGTCTGCTCGTGGTGGCCGCGCGGCCGCTCTTCCTGCCGCTGTTCACCAGTGATGCCGGGGTCAAGGACGTGGCACTGCCGGCACTTCTGGTGGTCGCCCTCTCCCAGCCCATCTGCGGGGTCGTCTTCGTGCTGGACGGGGTGCTGATGGGAGCGGGCGACGGGCCTTACCTGGCCTGGGCCATGGTGGTCACCCTGGCGGTCTTCACCCCGGTCGCGCTGCTCGTGCCCGCGCTGGGCGGCGGCCTCACCGCGATCTGGGCGGCGATGACGCTGATGATGACGGTCCGGATGGTGACCCTCTGGCTGCGCACCCGGTCCGGGCGATGGATCGTGACGGGCGCGACCCGCTGACCGTTTCACGTGAAACGTGCTCGTAGCCCGTACTCCGATCCGGAGCCTGAGCGCATGCGAAAGGGGCCGCATCCTCGAAAGGATGCGGCCCCTCACCAGCTCAAACGAGCCGAGCGGTCACGGCGATCAGGCCGCGACGACCTCGAGGGTCACCTTGGCGGCAACCTCGGGGTGCAGACGCACGGACGTCTCGTAGGCACCGAGGGTCTTGATCGGACCCGTCAGCTCGATGCGGCGCTTGTCGACCTCGGGGCCACCGGAAGCCTTGATCGCGGAAGCGATGTCGGCCGGGGTGACGGAACCGAAGAGACGACCGGCGTCGCCGGAGCGAACGGCCAGACGGACCTTGACACCCTCGAGCTGGCCCTTGATCTGGTTGGCCTGCTCGATGGTCTGGATCTCGTGGATCTTGCGGGCGCGACGGATCTGCGCCACGTCCTGCTCGCCACCCTTGGTCCAGCGGATAGCGAACTTCCGCGGGATCAGGTAGTTGCGGGCGTACCCGTCCTTGACGTCGACGACGTCGCCGGCGGCACCGAGGCCGGAGACCTCGTGGGTGAGGATGATCTTCATGTGTAAGTCACCCTTCCTTAGCGCGCGGTGGACGTGTAGGGCAGCAGCGCCATCTCACGGCTGTTCTTGACGGCCGTGGCGACGTCACGCTGGTGCTGCGTGCAGTTGCCGGTCACGCGGCGGGCACGGATCTTGCCGCGGTCGGAAATGAACTTCCGCAGCATGTTCGTGTCCTTGTAGTCCACGTACGTGACCTTGTCCTTGCAGAAAGCGCAGACCTTCTTCTTAGGCTTGCGCACAGGCGGCTTCGCCATGGTGTTTCTCCTGTGTGATCAAGAAGTGGGATGCGAGCCCTTAGAAGGGGGGCTCGTCCGAGTAGCCGCCACCGCCGCCGGAGCCGGAGCCGGAACCGCCGCCCCAGCCGCCGCCACCCTGGTTGCCACCGGCGGGAGCGCCGGAAGCCCACGGGTCGTCGGCCTGGGAGCCGCCCTGGTTGGCGCCGCCGGAGCCACCGCCCCAGCCGCCACCACCCTGGCCCTGGTTGCCACCGCCGCCGAACCCGCCCTGGCCGCCGCGGGCGCCGCCGGAGGTCTTGGTGACCTTCGCCGTCGCGTTGCGCAGGCTGGGGCCGACTTCCTCGACGTCCAGCTCGTAGACCGTGCGCTTGACACCCTCGCGGTCCTCGTACGACCGCTGCTTCAGCCGGCCCTGCACGATGACGCGCATGCCTCGCTGGAGCGACTCCGCGACGTTCTCCGCCGCCTGACGCCAGACCGAGCAGGTCAGGAACAGGCTCTCGCCGTCCTTCCACTCATTGGTCTGACGGTCGAAGGTGCGGGGAGTGGACGCGACGCGGAACTTTGCGACCGCCGCACCGGAAGGGGTGAAGCGCAGCTCGGGGTCGTCGACAAGATTGCCGATGACCGTGATGACGGTCTCGCCTGCCATGGGGGAACCTCTCGGCGGGATTGCTCTGGCTGCTTGGTTGCTGCTACTCGAATCCCGAGATCAGCTGAGCGGGAGAGCTCAGTGCATCTCGGGGCGGAGGACCTTGGTCCGGAGGACCGACTCGTTCAGGTTCATCTGGCGGTCGAGCTCCTTGACGACCGCAGGCTCGGCCTGCAGGTCGATGACCGAGTAGATGCCCTCAGGCTTCTTCTTGATCTCGTACGAGAGACGACGACGGCCCCAGGTGTCGACCTTTTCCACCTTGCCGCCGCCATCGCGGACGACAGAGAGGAAGTTCTCGATCAGCGGGGAGACAGAACGCTCCTCGAGATCGGGGTCGAGGATGACCATCACCTCGTAGTGACGCATGTGGAACCCACCTCCTTTGGACTCAGCGGCCACGGTCGTTCCGTGGCAGGAGGGTCGTGATGCGTACGCAACGGTATCGGCCGCCACTGACAATCGGAGGCTCCGCGAGGAACCGTCCACAGTGGGCCGCTACGGGCCAGGGCAGACACCGGTGCAGACGTTACAGACTACCCGCCCACCCGCTTCCGGTTGAAATCCGGCCCCGGGAGCCCGCAATCTGTACACATCGGGTGTGTAGGGCGCTACAGTGCGCCGCGATCCGCAGGAGGTGCCTCATGACACAGGCATTGCGACCGACCACCGCCGGCTCCCTCTTCGCCAGTGACGGCAAGCCCCATCCGCTCCAGGACACCCTGACGGTGGTGACGCTCGTCCTCGGGCTGCTCGCCTTCGTCACCTGCTTCATCGGCGGCCTCCACCTGGTGGCCTCCTGGGCGGGCCTGATCGGCCTGCTCACCGGCGCCTACGGGCAATGGATCTCGATCACCACACGGGAGCGCTTCGGCCTGATCGTCGGGCTCGGTGCCTCCGGCATCGGCTTCCTGATCGGCATGGCCAACGGCGGTCTCTTCGGAGGTCTCATCGGCGGCTGACACACCCCGCCGCCGGTCCACGACGGCGTCACGGACACCGACGAGCGTCCCGGCCCTCCAACGGGCCGGAACGCCGGTGCTGTACGCCCCATTCGGGGCGCTCGCAGGGCGCAGTAGGCTTCGGCGCGAGAGCCGGAGCCCCTGATCCCATGGGGACACACCAGCCCGAGGAGCGCCCCGACATGAGTCTGACCCTGAGGACCATCAGCCGCGAGCAGCATCTGGCATACATCCAGAGCCTGCCGTCGGCTAGCCACATGCAGGTCCCGGCATGGGCCGACGTGAAGGCGGAATGGCGTTCGGAGAGCCTCGGCTGGTTCGACGAGCGCACCGGTGACATGGTCGGCGCCGGCCTGGTCCTCTACCGCCAGTTGCCCAAGATCAAGCGCTACCTCGCCTACCTGCCCGAGGGTCCGGTCATCAACTGGTTCTCCCCGAACCTGGAGGACTGGCTCCAGCCGATGCTGGCCCACCTCAAGCAGCAGGGCGCCTTCTCGGTCAAGATGGGCCCGCCGGTGATCATCCGCCGCTGGAACGCGGAGACCATCAAGAAGGGCATCCAGAGCCCGGACGTGAAGCGCCTGCGCGACATGGAGGCCGACTTCATCGAGCCGCGCGCCTTCGAGGTGGCCGACAAGCTGCGCCGCATGGGCTGGCAGCAGGGCGAGGACGGCGGCGCCGGCTTCGGCGACGTGCAGCCGCGCTACATCTTCCAGGTGCCGCTGGCCAACCGCTCGCTGGAAGAGGTCCACAAGCAGTTCAACCAGTTGTGGCGCCGCAACATCAAGAAGGCCGAGAAGGCCGGCGTCGAGGTCGTCCAGGGCGGTTACCAGGACCTGGAGGAGTGGCAGCGGCTGTACGAGATCACCGCGGTGCGCGACCACTTCCGGCCGCGCCCCCTGTCGTACTTCCAGCGCATGTGGACGGCCCTCAACACCGAGGACCCCAACCGGATGCGGCTGTACTTCGCCCGCCACAACGGCGTGAACCTTTCCGCGGCCACCATGCTGATCGTCGGCGGCCACGTCTGGTACTCCTACGGCGCCTCCGACAACATCGGCCGTGAGGTCCGGCCCTCCAACGCCATGCAGTGGCGGATGCTGCGCGACGCCTACGCGCTCGGCGCCACCGTCTACGACCTGCGCGGCATCTCCGACTCGCTGGACGAGACGGACCACCTGTTCGGCCTCATCCAGTTCAAGGTCGGTACCGGTGGCCAGGCGGCCGAATACCTCGGCGAATGGGACTTCCCGCTCAACAAGCTGCTCCACAAGGCGCTCGACATCTACATGTCGCGGCGCTGAGCGGCGGTCACCCGCTTCCGCCGCCTTCTGGTTCCATAGCCCTCACAAGGGTTCACTGTCTCCCGTCCCCCGAGTCCCGCTGATCCCAGCGGCGACCACCGCAGCCACGAGAAAGGTTCCGGGTCCGGCCATGGCGCTCACGCTCTACGTCGACACCGCGCGCTGGCGTGCGCACCACAAGCACGTGCAGGAGCAGTTTCCGGGGCTCGTCCCGGTCTGCAAGGGCAACGGCTACGGCTTCGGTCACGAACGGCTCGCGGAGGAGGCCACCCGGCTGGGCTCCGACATGCTCGCCGTCGGCACCACGTACGAGGCCGCGCGCATCAAGGACTGGTTCAGCGGCGACCTGCTCGTGCTGACGCCGTACCGGCGCGGCGAGGAGCCGGTGCCGCTGCCGGACCGGGTGGTCCGCTCGGTGTCGTCGGTCGACGGCGTGTACGGCCTGGTGGGTGCCCGTGTCGTCATCGAGGTAATGTCCTCGATGAAGCGGCACGGCATCAGCGAGCAGGATCTGCCGCAGCTTCACCAGGCCATCGAGAACGTCCGCCTGGAGGGCTTCGCCATCCACCTGCCGCTGGACCGCACCGACGGCTCGGACGCCGTCGAGGAGGTCATCGGGTGGATGGACCGGCTGCGCGCGGCCCGGCTGCCGTTGCACACGATGTTCGTCAGCCACCTCAAGGCCGATGAACTCATCCGGCTCCAGCAGCAGTTCCCGCAGACCCGCTTCCGCGCCCGGATCGGCACGCGGCTGTGGCTGGGCGACCACGACGCCACCGAGTACCGGGGAGCCGTCCTGGACGTCACGAAGGTGACCAAGGGCGACCGCTTCGGCTACCGGCAGCAGAAGGCGGCCTCGGACGGCTTTCTGGTGGTCGTGGCGGGCGGTACGTCGCACGGGGTGGGCCTGGAGGCCCCGAAGGCCCTGCACGGCGTCATGCCGCGCGCCAAGGGCGTGGCGCGGGCCGGCCTCGCCACGGTGAACCGGAACCTCGCGCCGTTCGTCTGGAGCGGCAAGCAGCGCTGGTTCGCGGAGCCGCCGCACATGCAGGTGTCGATCCTGTTCGTCCCCTCCGACGCTGCCGAGCCGAAGGTCGGGGACGAGCTGGTGGCCCATCTGCGGCACACCACCACGACGTTCGACCGGATCGTGGACCGCTAGGACCACTGGAGCGGGCTGAAGCGAACGGAAAGGCCGTGCACGAGATTCCGTGCACGGCCTTTCTCATGTCCGCGTCTTCATGCCCGCCGAGCCTGTTCGCTCAGAGCGAACGACCCTCGTGGGGCAGCGGTTCCGGGCCGCCCCAGTCCGTCCGGGACTTCTCCTCGGGCGACTCGTGCTCCGGATGCCTCAGCCCGCGCAGGACGAAGCGGTCGGCCGCGCCGTCGAGCACGCCGCCTGAGGGGTCGTCGTCCCCGGACCGGCGCACCACGTCGCGCTCCGGCCGGAGGATGTCGCGCACGATGACGGCGCACAGGTACAGGGTGCCCAGCAGGTGCAGGGCGATCGCCCAGTGGTAGCCCTCGGTGGGCAGGCCCTTGTGGGCGTCTCCGCTGGTCGTGTACGCGAGGTACAGCCAGATACCGAGGAAGTACGCCACCTCGCACGCCTGCCAGACAAGGAAGTCCCGCCACTTGGGCCGGGCCAGCACCGCCAGGGCCACCAGCCACAGCACGTACTGGGGGGAGTAGACCTTGTTGGTGAGGATGAAGGCCGCCACCATCAGGAAGGCCAACTGGGCGAAGCGGGGCCGGCGCGGTGCGGTGAACGTCAGCGCCGCGATACCGAGGAAGGACAGCACCACCAGAGCGCTGGCGGTGGTGTTCACGAAGTCGATGCTCGGCGGGTTGCTGGAGTTCTGCGACCAGATCAACCAGAACGAGCCGAAGTCGACGCCCCGGTCATGGCTGAACGTGTAGAACTTCGACCAGCCCTGGAAGGCGAACAGCATCACCGGCACGTTCACCACGAGCCACGCGCCCGCAGCGCCCCCGACCGCCAGGAAGAACTCCCGCCACTTGCCGGCCCGCCAGCACAGCACCAGCAGGGGGCCCAGCAGGACGAGGGGATAGAGCTTGGCGGCCGTGGCCAGGCCCAGGAGCACACCGAAGGCGACGGCCCGGCCGCGCGACCACATCAGCATCGCGGCGGCCGTAAGGGCCACCGCCAGAAGGTCCCAGTTGATGGTGGCGGTCAGCGCGAAGGCAGGCGCCAGAGCGAGCAGCAGACCGTCCCAGGGGCGGCGGCGGTGGGTCCGGCTGACGCAGACGGCGATGACGGCCGCGCAGACCATCAGCATCCCGGCGTTGACGAACCAGTACCACTGCTCCTGCCGCTGGATGCTGCCGCTGCCCGGCGTGAGCCAGGAGGCCACCTCCATGAACACTCCGGTCAGCACCGGGTACTCGAGGTAGTCCATGTCGCCGGGCAGCTTGTCGAAGTACGGCACGAGCCCGTCGGCGAAGCCACGCCCCTGGTAGAGGTGCGGGATGTCCGAGTAGCAGGCGTGCGTGTACTGCGAGCTGGCCCCGAAGAACCAGGCGCCGTCGTAGCAGGGTGCCTTCTGGACGAGTCCGAGGGCGAACATGCCGATCGCCACGAGCGCGACGACCCGGACGGGCGTCCACCAGGACGTCCCGGTCAGGGCGCGTCGCCCTAGGGGGCCGCCGATCAGCTCGCTGCCGGCCGCGGCGATCTCGTCCTCCCGCGTCGGTCGTACCGTCTCCGGTTCACGCACGCGCGCGGGCGTCGTCTCTGCACTGGGCATGGGGCACATCCTGCCGTACTCGCTAGGGAATACGCCGAGGGCCGCCGCACCTGGTCGGTGCGACGGCCCTCGTTTCACGTGAAACACCCGTGCCGGTTCAAATGACCGCCAATCGGGCGGGTGGCCCTATTGGCCGGCCTGGCCTCCGAAGAAGCCTCCGCCATCGTTCCCATTGGCTCCGGCGTTGCCGTTGCCCCTGACACCACCGGTTCCGGGTGACGTCGAGTCGGTCGGCGAGGAGCTGACTCCGCCGTCCGCGCCACCGGGGCCGGTGCCGCCGTTGTCGCCGCAGAAGAACCGGCACGTCTCGCTCTCGGACGGCGACGGCGGCGGCGTGCTCTGGCTCGGCGACGAGCTGGGCGACGAGGTCGGCGTCGGGCTCGGCGTGATGCTCGGCTTCGGGGTCGGCGTGGGAGCACCGACCTCGTTCTGGATCTTGGGGATCTTCACGGCGTCCGGGAAGCCGGGGTCGTTCTTCCCCTTCAGCGCGTCCAGCATGTACTCGGTCCAGACCGAGGTCGGGATGTCACCACCGTGGATGGAGTCCTTGCCGGCCGTGCCGTTCATGGACAGCAGCCTGTGGTCCGCGGGGTTCTCGCGGAACATCGCCACCGAGGTGGCGAGCTGCTGGGTGTAACCGACGAACCAGGCCGACTTGTTCTCGTCGGTGGTACCGGTCTTGCCCGCGGCCGTGCGGCCCAGAGCCTTGGCGTTCTGACCCGTACCGTTCTGGATCACGTTCTCCAGGACGTCGGTGACGTTGTGGGCGATGTTCGCGTCCATCGCCTGCTTGGACTCCGGCTTGGTGAAGCCCGGCACGTCCGCACCGTCGACCTTGACCGAGGTGACCGAGTAGGGATCCGTCTGCTTACCGGACGCGGCGAACGTCGCGTAGGCGTCCGCCATGCGGATCGCGCTGGGGGTGGAGGTACCGATGGCGAAGGACGGGTTCAGGTCCTTGGCCATGCTGCCCTCCAGCACACCGGCCGAACGGGCCATGTCCCGGACCTTCGACATGCCGACGTCGACACCGAGCTGCACGAACGGGGTGTTGACCGACTGCTCCATCGCCTTGCGCAGGCTGATGTAGCCCCAAGGGTGGTCGCTCTCGTTCGCCTGGAAGAAGAACGAGTTGTCCCTGTTGAGGTAGAACGACCCGTCCGGCCGGCGGACCTTGAGATGGTCGTTGCCGTTGTACTTGCTCAGCGGGGAGATGCCCTCACCGTCCGAGTTGTACGTGCCGTCCTGCATCGCCGCGGCCAGCACGAACGGCTTCCAGGTCGAACCGACCGGGACGCCGGAGGTGTCGGCGTTGTTGGTGAAGTGACCGTTCTCGTACCCGTCGCCGCCGTAGAGGGCGACGATGGCGCCGTCGTTGGGCACCACCGAGGCCGCGCCGAACTGGACGTACTTGTCCTTCTCGACGGTCTCGGGCTTCAGGCGCGACTTCTGGATCTTCTTCACGGCCGCGGTCAGGGCATTGACCTTGTCCTTCTGGAAGGTCGTCCTGATCTGGTAGCCGCCCTTGTCGAACTTCGCCTCCGTGATGCTGGAGTGGTTCAGGACGTACTTCTTCGCCGTGTCGACCATGTAGCTGATCTGGCCGGTCATGCCCTTGGTCGCCTTGCGGCCCTGCGGCTCGGGGTAGTGGCTGATCGCCTTCTGGTAGTCGGCGTCGCTGAGGTGCTTGTCCTTGTGCATCTCGCCGAGGATCCAGCGCCAACGACCTTGGGAACGAGCCAGGTTGGCCGTCCGCGTCGCACTCTTGTCGAGATCCTCGTTGCCTGCCGGGTCGTAGTACGTGGCGCCCTTCAACAGGGCCGCGAGAACCGCGCATTCGCTGGGGGTCAGCTTCTCGGCGTTCTTGCCGTAGTACGTCTGCGCCGCCGCCTGGATGCCGTAAGCGCCACGACCGTAGTACGAGGTGTTCAGATAACCGCGCATGATGTCGTTCTTGCTGAGCTTCGTGCCCACCTTCAGGGAGATGAACATCTCCGTGAACTTGCGGGTGAGCGTCTGGTCCTGGCTCAGGTACGTGTTCTTGACGAACTGCTGGGTGATCGTGGAACCACCCTGGGTCTGTCCGCCACGGGCCATGTTGGCGAAGGCCCGCGCGATACCCATGGGGTCGACGCCGGAGTCCTCGTAGAAGCTCTTGTTCTCCGCAGAGATCACGGCGTACTGCATGGCCTTGGGGATGGCCTCGATCTTGAGGTTCTGCCGGTTCACACCGGTACCCGTGGCCACCATCTGGGTTCCGTCGGCCCAGTAGTAGACGTTGTTCTGCGACTCGGCGGCGTCGTTCTCGTCCGGGATGCCGACGAGCGCGTACCCCACGCCGGCCATGACGACCACGCTGCCCGCGAAGCCGATACCCAGACCCGTGACCAGTCGCCAGGACGGCACCCAGCGGCGCCAGCCGTACTTGCCCACGCGGGGATAGTCGATGATCCTGGGCTTGCCGGGTGGCCCCTCGTCATGGCCCCGGCCACGGCCCGCAGCCGCGTTGTCGGCACCCCGGCGGCGGCCGCCGCCTCTCTGGGCGGCCCGACGTGCCTCGGCACGACTGCCGTACTCACGCTCATCACCCCCAGAGTCGTGAGAGTCCGGTCCCTGGGATCGAGACCCATAGGAGTGGTCAGAGGCCCCGTTGGCGCCTCGCGGAGCGCCGGAACGGCCGGAGGACGGGCCGGGCTGGCCGCGTCGGGCCGCGGCACGTCCGCCTCCCTGCGGCTGCGGCGGTTTGCGACGGTGCTCGCTCATCGAACGATTACTCCTCGGGCAGGCGCATCCGTGCGCGCCTGGAAACAGCGGCTGGTTTCCGGTCCCCCCGAAGTACGGATGTGGTCGTTGCTGCATTCACCCGTACTGCACCGAGGATCACGACGCTCCCCAAGCGCCCCTTGGTTCCCGGTGTTGTGCATGCCGCACAGACTACGCACCGCCAAAACCCTCCGAGCCCCGAAGTTCACCCCAAAACAGGCAACTTGCCTCGTACGAATCGGTGATGTGATCCCGTTCACCGTTTCCCCTCTTGTCGCACACCGAAGGCCGTTCTATCGTCGTGATGTATCGAGTCGATACATCGGAGCGAGATAAACGCGTCGCGTACCGAGAGGAGGCGATCATGAGCCGACGTGCCGGCATCCTTGAGTTCGCCGTGCTCGGGCTGCTGCGCGAGTCGCCGATGCACGGCTATGAGCTGCGCAAACGACTCAACACGTCCCTGGGTGTGTTCCGGGCGTTCAGCTACGGGACGCTCTACCCCTGCCTCAAGACGCTGGTCGCCAACGGCTGGTTGATCGAGGAACCGGGCAACACCCATGAAGACGCTCTGGCCGCCCCTCTCACCGGGCGCCGCGCGAAGATCGTCTACCGGTTGACGGCCGAAGGTAAGGAGCACTTCGAGGAACTCCTGTCGCAGACCGGCCCCGACGCATACGAGGACGAGCACTTCGCCGCCCGGTTCGCCTTCTTCGGGCAGACCTCGCGCGATGTGCGCATGCGTGTGCTGGAGGGACGGCGCAGCCGACTGGAGGAGCGCCTGGAGAAGATGCGCGCCTCCCTGGCACGCACGCGGGAGCGCCTCGACGACTACACGCTCGAACTCCAGCGCCACGGAATGGAGTCCGTGGAGCGCGAAGTGCGCTGGCTGAACGAGCTGATCGAGAGCGAGCGGGCCGGGCGGGACCGTAAGGGTCCCGCGTCCGCCGAGTCCGCTCAGCAGGACACCACATCTGGATCGACGGGCGGCCTGCCCCGTCCCAGGGATCTTCCGGGGACGGATACGCCCGACGACACCGCCACGTGACGGCCCGACAGGGCCTCACTCGTACACACAGGGAGCAACCGGAATGGGTTCGGTTCGCGTAGCCATCGTCGGTGTCGGCAACTGCGCCGCGTCGCTGGTGCAGGGAGTCGAGTACTACAAGGACGCCGACCCGGCGGCCAAGGTCCCCGGCCTGATGCACGTACAGTTCGGCGACTACCACGTGCGGGACATCGAGTTCGTCGCCGCCTTCGACGTGGACGCCAAGAAGGTCGGCCTCGACCTCGCGGACGCCATCGGCGCCTCCGAGAACAACACCATCAAGATCTGCGACGTGCCCTCCACCGGTGTCACCGTCCAGCGCGGTCACACCCTCGACGGCCTCGGCAAGTACTACCGCGAGACCATCGAGGAGTCGGACGCCGAGCCGGTCGACATCGTCCAGACCCTGAAGGACAAGCAGGTCGACGTCCTGGTCTGCTACCTGCCCGTGGGCTCCGAGGCCGCGGCGAAGTACTACGCCCAGTGCGCCATCGACGCCAAGGTCGGCTTCGTCAACGCCCTTCCGGTCTTCATCGCCGGCACCAAGGAGTGGGCGGACAAGTTCACCGAGGCCGGCGTGCCGATCGTCGGTGACGACATCAAGTCCCAGGTGGGCGCCACCATCACGCACCGCGTCATGGCGAAGCTGTTCGAGGACCGCGGTGTGATCCTGGACCGCACGATGCAGCTCAACGTCGGCGGCAACATGGACTTCAAGAACATGCTCGAGCGCGAGCGCCTCGAGTCCAAGAAGATCTCCAAGACCCAGGCCGTCACCTCCCAGATCCCCGACCGGGACCTCGGCGAGAAGAACGTGCACATCGGCCCGTCCGACTACGTGGCCTGGCTGGACGACCGCAAGTGGGCCTACGTCCGCCTCGAAGGCCGTGCGTTCGGCGACGTCCCGCTGAACCTCGAGTACAAGCTGGAGGTCTGGGACTCCCCGAACTCCGCCGGTGTCATCATCGACGCCCTGCGTGCCGCGAAGATCGCCAAGGACCGGGGCATCGGTGGCCCGATCCTGTCGGCGTCGTCGTACTTCATGAAGTCCCCGCCGGTCCAGTACTTCGACGACGAGGCCCGCGAGAACGTCGAGAAGTTCATCCGCGGCGACGTCGAGCGCTAGCCGCGGCTCGCACGAGAACGCTCCTGCCAGGGCTGTGAAGGTCCCCGGGGTCTGCCGACCCCGGGGACCTTCCGCATGTGTGAGGCTGTGCCCATGCCCGTAGTCCGTGATCTGCGCCTGCTGCTGCGCGTACGGGACTTCCGGCGCCTGCTGTACGTCCGTCTGCTCTCGCAGGGCTCGGACGGCGTCTATCAGATCGCGCTCGCCTCGTACGTCGTCTTCTCCCCCGAGAAGCAGACCTCGGCACCGGCGATCGCCTCCGCGATGGCGGTCCTGCTGCTGCCGTATTCGCTGGTCGGTCCGTTCGCGGGTGTCCTGCTGGACCGCTGGCGCCGGCGTCAGGTCTTCGTCCACGGCAATGTGCTGCGCGCCGTGCTCGCGGCCGCCACCGCCGTGCTGATGGCCGTCCACGCGCCCGACTGGCTGTTCTACGCCTCTGCGCTGTGCGTCACGGCCGTCAACCGGTTCGTGCTCGCGGGCCTCTCGGCGGCGCTGCCGCGAGTGGTGGACGCCGATCGCCTGGTGCTGGCCAACTCCCTGTGCCCGACCGCTGGAACGCTGGCCGCGACGGCGGGTGCCGCCCTTGCCTTCGGCGTCCGGTTCATCGCGTCGGATTCGGACGCGGCGGTGGTCCTGCTCGGGGCCCTGCTGTATCTGTGCGCGGGCCTGACCGCCTTGACCATGGCCCCCTCCTTGCTCGGCCCCGACCGGCCACCGGTGCTGCCGCATCTGCGCACCGTCCTCGCCGACACGGCGCACGGTCTCCTCGCGGCCGTGCGGTACCTGGCCGAGCCCCGACGCCGGGAAGCCGTCTGGGCGCTCACGGCGATGACCTGCATGCGCTTCTGCTACGGAGCACTGCTGGTCCTCCTGCTCATGCTGTGCCGGTACGGCCTCTCCAGCACTCCGCAGGACGGTCTCCGTCTGCTGGGTCTCGCTCTGGCAGTATCCGGCGCGGGGTTCTTCGCAGCCGCCGTGGTGACGCCCTGGAGCGCGGGCCGGCTCGGTGCCGGACGGTGGATCGCGGTCTGCGCGGGCGCCGCCACCGTCCTGGTGCCGGCACTGGGCCTTACGTTCGCCACGGTTCCGTTGCTGATCGCGGCCTTCTCGCTGGGGCTGGTCACCCAGGGCGCCAAGATCGCCACGGACACGATCGTCCAGGCATCGGTCGAGGACGGTTTCCGGGGCCGGGTCTTCTCCGTCTACGACGTCCTCTTCAACGTCGCCTTCGTCGGCGCCGCCGGGGTGGCGGCCCTGATGCTTCCGCCGGACGGCCGATCGGCGTTGCTGGTGATCCTCGTGGCTCTGCTCTACGGCGCTGCCACCGTGGCCATGGCTCGCTTCGAGGGACGCCGGAAAAGCGAGAGGGGCGGTGTTTCACGTGAAACACCGCCCCTCCGCTGAGTCGTGTTTCACGTGAAACACGATCCCGGCAGCGCACTCAGTCCTGCTGCGCCCACCACTCCTTGAGAGCCGCCACGGCGGTGTCCCGGTCCATGGGGCCGTTCTCCAAGCGCAGCTCCAGCATGTGCTTGTACGCCTTGCCGATGACGGGGCCGGGGCCGACGCCGAGGATCGTCATGATGTCGTTGCCGTCGAGGTCGGGGCGGATGGAGTCCAGCTCCTCCTGCTCCTGGAGCTCGGCGATGCGCGCCTCCAGCCCGTCATAGGCGCGGGACAGCGTGGTCGCCTTGCGCTTGTTCCGGGTGGTGCAGTCGGAGCGGGTCAGCTTGTGCAGGCGCTCCAGCAGCGGGCCGGCGTCGCGGACGTAGCGCCGGACGGCGGAGTCGGTCCACTCGCCGGTGCCGTAGCCGTGGAAACGCAGGTGCAGCTCGACCAGGCGCGAGACGTCCTTGACCAGCTCGTTGGAGTACTTGAGGGCCGTCATGCGCTTCTTGGTCATCTTGGCGCCGACCACCTCGTGGTGGTGGAACGAGACCCGGCCGTCCTGCTCGAAGCGTCGCGTCCGGGGCTTGCCGATGTCGTGCAGCAGCGCGGCCAGCCGGAGCGTGAGGTCCGGGCCGTTCTCCTCCAGGTCGATCGCCTGCTCCAGCACGATGAGCGAGTGGTCGTAGACGTCCTTGTGGCGGTGGTGCTCGTCACGCTCCAGCCGGAGCGCCGGAAGCTCGGGCAGGACGTGCGCGGCGAGCCCGGTGTCGACCAGCAGGGTGAGGCCCTTGCGGGGGTGGGTGGAGAGCAGCAACTTGTTCAGCTCGTCCCGGACCCGCTCGGCCGACACGATCTCGATCCGCGCGGACATCTCGGTCATCGCCGTGACGACCGCCGGGTCCACCTCGAAGTCGAGCTGGGCGGCGAACCGGGCGGCCCGCATCATCCGCAGCGGATCGTCGGAGAACGACGCCTCCGGTGTCCCGGGGGTACGCAGCACCCGCGCCGCGAGATCCTCCAGACCTCCGTGCGGGTCGATGAACTCCTTCTCCGGCAGGGCCACGGCCATCGCGTTGACCGTGAAGTCCCGCCGGACCAGGTCCTCCTCGATGGAGTCGCCGTACGACACCTCGGGCTTGCGGGAGGTGCGGTCGTACGCCTCCGACCGGTAGGTGGTGACCTCGATCTGGTAGCCGTCCTTCTGGGCGCCCACCGTGCCGAAAGCGATCCCGACCTCCCAGACGGCGTCCGCCCATGGCCGGACGATCCGCAGCACGTCCTCGGGGCGCGCATCGGTCGTGAAGTCCAGGTCGTTCCCGAGCCGGCCGAGCAGCGCGTCCCGGACCGAGCCGCCGACCAGGGCGAGCGAGAACCCGGCCTCCTGGAAACGGCGGGCGAGATCGTCGGCGACGGGAGCCACCCGCAGCAGCTCGCTCACCGCGCGCTGCTGCACCTGGCTGAGGGCAGCGGGATTGTCATCGTTGGGGTTCGGCACAACAGAAGAGGGTACGTGGCCGGGCCGACCAGGGGCGCACCCATTTGACCGGGGCGGAGGCGTCCTGTCATACCCCCACAAGGGCTGCCCTTGCGGCGGACACCGGCTCTCCGCTCGTTAGCGGATATAGAGGACAGGCGGACCCTCCGGGGTGATCTTGCGCGATGGTCCGTGGCACTTCACCTCTGCCGTCATCGTTACCATGCGGGGACGCACATTCCGACGACCACTGATGACGACGACGAGGGACGGGCTAGCGCGTGGCCGACGCGGCTGAATTCCAGGGGCCAAGTGCCTCTCCTGCCCGCCGCCGACTGCGGCGGGCCGGAGCGCTGCTGGCGGGCGCACCGCTGCTGGCCGGGCTGCTCCAGTGGACCGCTGCCGAGCCCGCGCAGGCGGCTCCGGCGGACTCGGTGTCCGTGGCGTTGGACTCACTGACGCCCAGCGTGCCCACCGAGGACGACACGCTGACCGTGTCCGGCACGGTGATCAACAACGGCAGGCAGACCGTGACCGGCGCCCACGTGGGGCTGCGGGTGGGGCCCCTGCTGAACACCCGCTCGGCCGTCGACGCCATCGCCCAGCATCCGAACGATCTTCGCGGCGGTGCCGGCGAGGAGCTCGGCGGGAAGTACACGGAGAAGTTCGCCAAGCTGGTCCCGGGCGTCGCCGAGCACTTCAGCATCTCCGTCCCGGTGGACGAGCTCGACCTCAGCAAGGACGGCGTCTACTCGTTCGGCGCATCCGTGTCCGGCAGGACCTCGGCGCAGCCCTGGGACCAGATGCTGGGCATCGAGCGGACCTTCCTGCCCTGGCAGCCGTCCGAGGCCGGCAGCACGAGCAGGACGACGTTCCTGTGGCCGCTGCTCTCCTCCGTCCACATGACGGCCCGGACGGGCGCCGGAGAGCGGCAGACGCCCGTCTTCCAGGACGACGAGCTGGCCAAGGAGATCGCCCCCGGCGGCCGCCTGGCGCAGATGATGGAGCTGGGCAGGGACCTCGACGTCACCTGGGTGATCGACCCGGACCTGCTGGCCGCGGTGGACGCGATGGCGAGCGGCTACCGGGTCCAGCAGCCCGACGGCACCACCAAGGCCGGCTCGCGCGAGAACCAGGCGGTCGCCAAGCAGTGGCTGGCCGGTCTGCAGAAGTCCGTGTCGGGCAAGGAGGTCGTCGCGCTGCCGTTCGCCGACCCGGACCTGGCCTCGCTCGCCCACACCGGCACCAGCGTCACCGGCTCGCTCAGCCATCTCAAGGACGCCACCGACGTCGCCGCCCTCACGGTGAAGACCGTGCTCCATGTCACGCCGAGCACCGACTTCGCGTGGCCCGTGGAGGGCGCGGTCGATCCCTCGATCATCAAGGTGGCCACCTCCGCCGGCGCCGACCGGGTGATCACCCGCAGCGACAGCCTCCGGGAGACCGCCGGGCTGTCCTACACGCCTTCCGCCGCCCGCCCCATCGGCGGCGGCACCACGGCGGTCGTCGCCGACGCGCGGATGTCCACGGCCTTCGAGGGCGACCTCACCAAGGCGGACACCTCCACGCTCGCGGTGCAGCAGTTCCTCGCACAGAGCCTCGAGGTCAATGTGCAGAAGGACGAGCAGCGCAGCGTCGTGGTCGCCCCGCAGCGCACGCCGACCGCCAGCCAGGCGCAGGCGATGGCCACGGCCGTGAAGGCGCTCCAGGGCGGCAACTGGTCGCAGCCCGAGAACCTCACCGACGCCGCCAAGGCCAAGCCCGACCCGGACGCCACCACGCGCATCCCCTCCACGTCGGCTTACCCCTCGTCGCTGCGCAAGCAGGAACTGCCGAGGAGCGCCTTCGAGCAGATCGCCGACACGCAGGACAAGCTCGACAACTTCCAGGTGATCCTCACCGACCAGTCCCGCGTGGTCACGCCGTTCGGCAGGGCCATAAACCGCGGGATGTCCACGTCGTGGCGGGGCCAGGCCACCAAGGCGGACGGCTTCCGCGCGGCCGTGGAGAGCTGGCTCGACGACCTCGGCGGGCAGGTCAAGCTGATCGACAAGTCGGAGACCAAGCTCTCCGGGCGCAGCGCGACCATCCCGGTGACCGTGCAGAACAACCTGGTCCAGCCCGTCGGCCACCTGTACCTGCGGCTCAGCTCGACCCAGCCGACCCGGCTGAAGATCGGCGGCAAGGCGTACTCCGAGCAGCAGGTCGAGGTCTCCGGCGGGCACAGCCAGTCGGTGAAGTTCACCACCTCGGCCAATGCCAACGGCCGGGCCACGGTCCTCGCCCAGCTCTACACCGAGGACGGCCAGGAGTACGGCGACCCGGTCACCTTCGACGTGAAGGTCACCGAGGTCACGCCCACGGTCATGCTGGTGATCGGCGGCGGGGTGCTGCTGCTGGTCCTCGCAGGCTTCCGGATGTACACCCAGCGCAAGCGCGCGGCCGCCCGCCAGGCCGAGGAGGCCGAGGAAGAGGGCCCGGACGAGGCGGAGGCGGATTCCGGCGACGGCTCGGGGAACCCCGACGGCTCCGGGGACCGTCTTCCCGAGGAGCCGGGTTCCCCCGCCGGGGCAGCGGAGCCGGACCAGCCGGGTGACCCTGCGCCGGACACCGCACCGGAAAGCGCCGACCCGTCCGGCACGGGTGAGAGAGTGGACCGTTGAGCGACGCCGCGGCCCGTGTGGCCAGGGACGATGAGGTGGGGTAACCATGAACGCGCCGTACGACGGTGACCGCGGCGGGGACGCCGCGGACTCGGGCCGGCCCGAGACCCCGCCCGAGCCGGGCCAGGAGCCGCCGCAGCCCGCGGCGGACATGTACCTCCAGGACGCCTACGACCAGGACCCCTACCGGGCGCGGGACCTCTCCGCCCAGGACCCGGTCGCCGAGGCGCTCTACGACCGCGCCGCGCACCCCCCGCCGCCCCCAGGCACCTACGAGCCGCGCCAGCCGCTCTACGCCCCGCCGTCGCAGTCGTCGTACTCCCCCGACCCGCGCGTCTGGGCCAAGACGCCGGCGCCGGAGCCTGAGGGCGACGCCACCCAGCACATGCCGTACGGCGACCACCCGCGCACGACCCAGTTCGTCGGCGTGGACGACCTCGTCTCGCACTCCGGCGAGGAGTACCACGAGCCGGACGCCTTCGCGCACCTCCTGCGGGACCAGCAGCACAGCGGCTCCGCCGCGTCGGCCCACGCGGGCCAGGGCGCCGGCGGCTCCTACCCGCCGCCTCACGCCCAGAGCCCCGCGCAGTACGGCGGCGGCGGAACCCCGTACCAGGCAGCCTCCGGGAACCCCATGCAGCCACCCGTACCCGCACCGGCCGGGCCCTCCGGCCCTGCGGAGACCTCCGCGCCACCGGCTCCGGCCCCGGCGAAGGGGCGCGCCTCCGGGCTGCTGAGCTCCAGCGCCGTGATGGCCGCGGGCACGATGGTGTCGCGGCTCACCGGGTTCGTCCGCTCCGCGATGATCGTCGCGGCGCTGGGCCTCGGTGTGCTCGGTGACTCCTTCCAGGTCGCCTACCAGTTGCCCACGATGATCTACATCCTGACCGTCGGCGGCGGTCTCAACTCGGTCTTCGTGCCGCAGCTCGTGCGGTCGATGAAGGAGGACGAGGACGGCGGCGAAGCCTTCGCCAACCGGCTGCTGACCCTCGTGATGGTCGCGCTCGCCGGGCTGACCGTGCTGACGATGCTCGGCGCTCCGTACCTGGTGCGCGTGCTGTCGGACCCGATCGCCTCCGACTCGGCGGCCAACGAGGTGGCGGTCACCTTCACCCGCTACTTCCTGCCCTCGATCTTCTTCATGGGCATCCACGTGGTGATGGGTCAGATCCTGAACGCGCGTGGCAAGTTCGGCGCGATGATGTGGACCCCGGTCCTGAACAACATCGTCATCATCGTGACGCTCGGCATGTTCCTGTGGGTCTACGGCTCCGCGGCCGACTCCCACATGACCGTCAACAACATCCCGCTGGAGGGCCAGCGCCTGCTGGGCATCGGCATCCTGCTCGGACTCGTCGTCCAGGCCCTGGCGATGATCCCGTACCTGCGCGAGACCGGCTTCCGCATCCGGCCCCGGTTCGACTGGAAGGGCCACGGCCTGGGCAAGGCCGCGATGCTCGCCAAGTGGACGGTGCTGTTCGTGCTCGCCAACCAGGCGGGCGCCATGGTCGTCACCCAGCTTTCCACCGCCGCCGGCAAGGACTCGGGCGTCAAGGGCACGGGCTTCTCCGCCTACGCCAACGCCCAGCTCATCTGGGGTCTGCCGCAGGCCATCATCACCGTGTCACTCATGGCCGCGCTGCTGCCGCGTCTTTCGCGCTCGGCCGCCGAGGGCGACGGCGGCGCCGTCCGTGACGACATCTCGCAGGGCCTGCGCACGACCGCGGTGGCCATCGTGCCCATCGCCTTCGGCTTCGTCTCGCTCGGCATCCCGATGTGCACGCTGATCTTCGGCTCCTCGGGCACCAGCTCGGCCACCAACATGGGCTTCATGCTGATGGCCTTCGGCCTGGGCCTGATCCCGTACTCGGTGCAGTACGTCGTCCTGCGCGCCTTCTACGCGTACGAAGACACCCGCACCCCCTTCTACAACACGGTCATCGTGGCGGCGGTCAACGCGGGCGCATCCGCGCTCTGCTACTTCCTGCTCCCGTCCCGCTGGGCGGTGGCGGGCATGGCGGCCGTGTACGGCCTCTCCTACGCCATCGGCGTCGGTGTCGCCTGGCGGCGGCTGCGCAAGCGGCTGGGCGGCGACCTCGACGGCTCCCGCGTGCTGCGGACGTACGCGCGCCTGGGGATCGCCTCGGTCCCTGCGGCGCTGCTCAGCGGCGCGGCCTGCTACGGCATCGGGCACTCCCTCGGACAGGGCGTTTTCGGTTCGCTCGTTGCGCTCGTGGCGGGCGGTGCGGTATTGCTGGGCGTCTTCTTCGTAGCCGCGCGCCGCATGCGGATCGACGAGCTCAATTCGCTCGTCGGCATGGTGCGCGGGCGTCTGGGGCGCTGAGGCCGGGGTAGTCGCACAACCATCGTCCCCCTCTGCGTGTCGTGCATAGCGGGGGACTGTGGGCACAATTGGTTTCGGCGTCGGACAGCGTGCAACGGATGGGGAGGCAGGGACGACGGTGGCGGAACGTAGCACGGCTGCCGTCGACGTGGCAGACAACAGCGGCGACGAGCCGCTGACCGCCAAGGCGGATCAGGCCACGGCCGACGGGGTGGCCAAGAACCCGGAGCGGGACACGGACATCGACCAGGTGCAGGGGAGCGGCGGGGTGGAAGACCTCGGAACGTCTTCGCCCCCTGAACTGCACAGCGGTCACAAACTCGCCAGGCGCTACCGCCTCGAGGAGTGCGTCACCCGTCTGGACGGATTCAGCAGCTGGCGTGCGGTCGACGAGAAACTACGGCGAGCCGTCGGTGTGCACATCCTGCCCGCCGACCACGTGCGCGCCCGCGCCGTGCTGGCCGCCGCCCGTTCGGCGGCGCTGCTCGGTGACCCTCGTTTCGTGCAGGTCCTCGACGCGGTCGAGGAGAACGACCTCGTCTACGTGGTGCACGAGTGGCTGCCCGACGCCACCGAACTGACCGCCCTCCTCGCGTCCGGCCCGCTGGAGCCGCACGACGCCTACCAGATGGTCAGTCAGGTCGCGGGAGCCATGGCCGCCGCCCACCGCGAGGGCCTCGCCCATCTGCGGCTGAACCCGAACGCGGTCCTGCGCACCTCCTCCGGGCAGTGGCGCATCCGCGGTCTCGCCGTGAACGCCGCCCTGCGCGGCGTGGGCTCCGACACCCCGCAGCGCACGGACACCGAGGCCATCGGCGCCCTGTTGTACGCGGCGCTGACGCAGCGCTGGCCCTACGAGAGCGATGCGTACGGCCTGGCCGGCCTCCCCAAGGACATCGGGCTCATCGCGCCGGACCAGGTGCGCGCCGGAATCCACCGTGGGCTGTCCGAGCTGGCGATGCGCGCGCTCGTCAACGACGGCGCCACCGCCTCCCGGCACGAGGCCGCGTGCACCACGCCGGAGGAGCTGGTCAAGGCGATCGGCGAGATGCCGCGCGTCCGGCCGCCGGAGCCCGCGTTCACCCGTCCGCCGGAGTACCAGCGCACGACCTACCAGCAGGGCACCTACGGCCGTCCCTCGGCCCATCCCGGCGCCACGCAGCCCGTCCAGCCTCCGCCCGCCCCGCTCCAGAGCCGTACGGGCAAGGCGCTGAAGTGGACGGTCTCCGCACTGCTCATCGCGGCGCTCGGCCTCGGCAGTTGGCAGCTCGCCGACGCCCTGATGACCCGCGGCGACAACTCCAACGACACGAACACCACGCAGACGCAGGACGAGGGCGACAAGGGCCCTGTCAAGGCGGCGCCGCAGCCGGTGAAGATCCAGGGGGCCCAGGAGTTCGTCGCCAAGGGTGACGCCCAGCACCCGGGCGATGTCGCCAAGACCTACGACGGTGACACGTCGACGGCCTGGCGGACCAAGACCTTCAACGAGGGCCCTCTGATCGCCCCCTTCAAGCCGGGCGTGGGCATCGTCTACGACCTAGGCTCGGCGACGGACCTCGACGCTGCCACGATCGGACTGCGTTACGCCGGGGACCACACGACGGTCGACCTCTACACGTCCGACTCAGCGCCCGTGTCTCTGGACTCGATGCGTAAGGTCGGCAGCAGCACCACCGCGGGTTCCACCGCCACGGTGAAGCCCAGCAAGCCGGTGAAGGGGCGTTACGTCCTGGTCTGGCTGACGGCCGTTCCGATGTCCGGTTATGACGCGGCCACCTACTCAGGCGCGGGCTACAAGCAGGCCATCACCGAAGTGCACTTCACAGGCTGACGTCTCATCCGAGTCGGAGGGGGACGATGGCAGGCAGTAGTCGGTACGGCGAGGTGCGGGACGAGGAGTTGCTCGCCCGTCATGTGCAGGGTGATCCCGATGCCTTCGGCGAGATCGTGCGAAGGCATCGGGACCGGCTGTGGGCGGTCGCGCTGCGGACGCTGAAGGACCGCGAGGAAGCCGCGGACGCGGTGCAGGACGCGCTGGTGTCGGCCTACCGGGCCGCGCACACCTTCCGGGGGCAGTCGGCCGTCACGACCTGGCTGCACCGGATCACCGTGAACGCCTGCCTGGACCGCATCCGCAAGGCGGCCTCGCGGAAGACCTCGCCCGTCGACGACACCGAGCGTCTGGACCAGTTGCTGGAGCCGCACGAGTCGGCCTCCGCTCCCGCCGAGCGCAACGACCTGCACCGCCAGCTTCTCGAAGCCCTGGGCACCCTTCCCGCGGAGCAGCGGGCCGCACTGGTCCTGGTGGACATGCAGGGCTACCCCGTCGCCGAGGCGGCCCAGATTCTGGACGTGCCCACCGGGACCGTGAAGAGCCGGTGCGCACGCGGCCGGGCCAGGCTCCTCCCCCTGCTCACCCACCTGAGGCCCGGCGCCCCCGGCAGGAGAAGCGACCCCGCTGCCCCTGGCGGTGGGAAAGAACCCGTGGCGGGACGGAACCGGGTGCACGGGGCATCCGTCCCACCGGCGACAGGATCTGCGGGCGAGGGAACCGAAGACTCCGGACCGAGTGGTTCAGCCGTCGTGAAGGGCGGAGGTGGGCGAGCATGACGTCCTCGACGGACACGACCGGGCACCCGGACGTCGCCGAGATCTCCGACCTGGCCGAAGGGCTTCTCCCGCCGTCCCGCAGCGCGGACCTGCTGCGCCACTTGGAGGGATGCGAGCCGTGCGCTGAGGTCCGTGCCGCGCTGACGGAGATCCAGGGGCTGCTGGGCACCGTGGCGGACGTGCCCCCGATGCCCACGGACATCGCCGACCGGATCGACGCCGCCCTCGCCGCCGAGGCAGCGGGCCGGACCGAAGCGGAGCCCCCCGCCCCCGGCCGTCATGTTTCACGTGAAACGCAGACCCCACCGGACCGCCCGGCCACGCGCTCCCGCACCACCACCGGGCCCGGCCGGAAAGAACGCGGCCGAAGCCGCCGCAGGACAGCCGCGCTGGGTGCCGTGCTCACCGCCGCCGTCCTCGGGGCCGGGTCCCTGCTCGTGCAGTCCCTCGGCAGTACGTCGTCCGACAAGGCGGCGCAGAGCGCGGCATCAGCCCCCGTCGGCGCCTTCTCCGGGGTCAGCGTGAAGGGTCAGGTCAAGGAGTTGCTCACCGCCCGGCAGGGGCTGCAGCGGGGCAGTCAGCGCCCGCAGCAGGACGCGGAGACGGACCTGGCCCCATCGGGACCTACGCAGAGCGCGAACACGCTGATCCAGACCGAGGTCCCGGTACCCGATTGCGTCCGGCGAGCGATCAACTCCGGTGACACGGTTCTCGGGGCGAAGAGCGGCACCTACGCCGACAAGAGCGCGTACCTGGTCGTGGTGCCCGACAAGGCTGACAGCAAGCGGGTCACGGCTTATGTGGTCGACGCCTCCTGCACGGTCCGGCGGCCCGCGGCCTCGGGCGATGTGCTGCTGAAGCAGTCTCTCGCCCATCCCTGAGACCGCGCGGGCGTCGTCTCAGGTCGCCTCTCCTCGTCCCGACGGTGTGAGCCGTCGCGTGGCCGGACATCAGGGGAATGCGTGCCCCTTAGGATCGGTTGGGTGGTGTGAGAGTCCCGGCAGGGGCTCCCACCGGTCGGCTGACACAGACCAGAGACGAGGAACCAAGCCGTGAGCGACGTCCGTAATGTGATCATCATCGGCTCCGGGCCCGCAGGCTACACGGCGGCGCTGTACACCGCGCGTGCGTCCCTGAAGCCCCTGGTGTTCGAGGGTGCCGTCACCGCCGGTGGCGCGCTGATGAACACCACCGAGGTGGAGAACTTTCCGGGCTTCCCCAACGGCATCATGGGTCCCGAGCTGATGGACAACATGCGGGCGCAGGCCGAGCGCTTCGGCGCCGAACTGCTCCCGGACGACATCGTCTCCGTCGACCTGACCGGCGACGTGAAGACCGTCACCGACACCGCGGGCACGGTCCACCGGGCCAAGGCCGTCATCGTGGCCACCGGCTCCCAGCACCGCAAGCTCGCGCTGCCCAACGAGGACGCGCTGTCCGGCCGTGGCGTCTCGTGGTGCGCCACCTGTGACGGCTTCTTCTTCCGGGACCAGGACATCGCCGTGATCGGCGGCGGCGACACCGCGATGGAGGAAGCGACCTTCCTCTCCCGGTTCGCCAAGTCCGTGACGATCGTCCACCGCCGGGACACCCTGCGCGCCTCCAAGGCGATGCAGGAGCGTGCCTACAACGACCCGAAGATCAAGTTCGCCTGGGACAGCGAGGTCGTCGAGATCCTGGGCGAGCAGAAGCTCACCGGGCTGAAGCTGCGCAACCTCAAGACCGGTGAGCTCTCCGACCTGCCCGTCACGGGTCTGTTCATCGCCATCGGCCACGACCCGCGCACCGAGCTCTTCAAGGGCCAGCTCGACCTGGACGCGGAGGGCTACCTGAAGGTGGACGCGCCCTCCACCCGGACCAACCAGCCCGGCGTCTTCGCCGCGGGTGACGTGGTCGACCACACCTACCGCCAGGCGATCACCGCCGCCGGCACCGGCTGTGCCTCGGCCCTGGACGCCGAGCGCTACCTCGCGTCCCTGCTGGACGAGGGCGGCCACGCCGAGCCCGAGAAGACCGCCGTCTGACTTACCCCCAACCCCCCCACCGAACATCAAGTGAGGAGCCCGCTGTGGCCGGCACCGTGAAGAAAGTGACTGACGACTCCTTCGACGAGGACGTCCTCAAGAGCGACAAGCCCGTCCTGGTGGACTTCTGGGCCGAGTGGTGCGGCCCGTGCCGCCAGATCGCTCCGTCCCTGGAGGCCATCGCCGCCGAGCACGGCGACAAGATCCAGATCGTCAAGCTGAACATCGACGAGAACCCGGCCACGGCCGCCAAGTACGGCGTCATGTCCATCCCGACGCTGAACGTCTACCAGGGCGGCGAGGTCGTGAAGACGATCGTCGGTGCCAAGCCGAAGGCGGCTCTCGTCCGCGACCTGGACGACTTCATCACCGGCTGACGTTTCACGTGAAACATGGCCCACGAAGGGGCCGGCCCACCAGGGTCGGCCCCTTCGTCGTGCTCGTGATGCGGAAGCCGCGAAGACCGGTCACAGCGGCCGCAGCGCCGGCTCCTTGTGTACCGCGCCCAGTAGCCGGTCAAGGGCCAGCTCGACGTCTTCCTTCCAGGACAGCGTGGAACGCAGCTCCAGACGCAGCCGGGGATGCCGGGTGTGCTGCCGCACCGTCTTGAAGCCGACAGCGAGGAGATGGTCGGCCGGCAGCAGGCAGGCAGGCTCTTTCCACCGGGTGTCCCCGAACGCCTCGATGGCCTTGAAGTTCCGCCGCAGCAGATCCTTGGCGACCGCCTGCACCAGCGTCCGGCCGAGCCCCTGTCCCTGATAGCCGGGCATGATGAACGACGTGATGAGCTGGACGGCATCCGGAGAGACCGGGCTCGTGGGGAAAGCCGTCGAGCGCGGCACGTAGGCCGGCGGGGCGTAGAGCACGAAGCCGACCGGTACGTCGTCCACATAGGCCACCCGGCCGCATGAGCCCCAGTCCAGCAGGACGGCGGAGATCCAGGACTCCTTCTCCATCACCGTGGTGCCCGCCCGCACGGCGGCATCGGCACTGACGGGGTCCAGCTCCCAGAAGACACACGAGCGGCACCGCTGGGGGAGGTCCTGAAGGTTGTCCAGCGTGAGCGGTACGAGCCGACGCCCCATGAAAGCCGTTCCTCGCTTCCTTCGCCGGGTCACATCCGCTCGCATCGTATCCACGATGTGATTCCCTCGATACCGGCGCAAAGCAAAGAGCGGACCGTGTTCCGGTACACACCGGACACGGCCCGCTCACGCTGCCCTGCGGAGAGGGCGGCTTCTTGGAGGGCTACTCCTCGGAGTCGTCCTCCTGGAGGCCCTTCGACAGGATCGGCCCCTCGCCCGGAGCCAGCGTGCCGAGGATGCGCTCCAGATCCTCCACCGAGGCGAACTCGACGGTGATCTTGCCCTTCTTCTGGCCGAGGTCGACCTTCACCCGGGTCTCGAACCGGTCGGAGAGCCGCGTCGCCAGACCGCTCAGCGCCGGGGAGACCAGCGCTCCGGCCCGCGGCCCCTTGGCACGCTGGGTCCGCTGCGGCCTCGACCCCATGAGGGTCACGATCTCCTCGACGGCCCGCACCGACAGCCCCTCGGCCACGATGCGGTGCGCCAGCCGGTCCTGCTCCTCGGAGTCCTCCACGGACAGCAGTGCCCGTGCGTGACCCGCCGAGAGCACGCCCGCGGCGACCCTCTTCTGTACGGTCGCCGAAAGCTTCAGCAGCCGCAGGGTGTTGGAGATCTGCGGTCGGGAGCGTCCGATCCGGTCGGCCAGCTGGTCGTGCGTGCAGTTGAAGTCCTTGAGCAACTGGTCGTAGGCGTGCGCCTCTTCCAGCGGGTTCAACTGCGCGCGGTGCAGGTTCTCCAGCAGGGCGTCCAGCAGCAGCTTCTCGTCGTCCGTCGCACGGACGATCGCCGGGATGGACTCGAGTTCCGCCTCACGGCTGGCGCGCAGCCGGCGCTCACCCATGATCAGCTCATAGCGGTCATCGCCCAGCTCCCGCACCACGACGGGCTGGAGCAGGCCGACCTCCTTGATGGAGATGACCAGTTCGTTCAGCGCGTCCTCGTCGAAGACCTCGCGTGGCTGGCGCGGGTTCGGCGTGATGGCGTCGATCGGCAGCTCGGCGAAGTAGGCGCCGGCGGGCGGCGAGGGCCGCTCGTCGACGAGACCTGCCGGGCTCTCCTCCGTCTCCTGGACCGCCGATGACAGGGCGCCGCCCCGGCCGATGCCGGTGGGCCTGCGCTCGGGCGACAGCGTCGGACCCGATGCCGAGGAGGCGGACGAACCGCCGCCCAGCACGGCCGAAGCCGGGATCTTCTCGGTCGGTGCTGCGGGGATCAGTGCGCCAAGTCCTCGGCCCAGCCCCCTTCGTCGTTCACTCACTGCATCCCCTCCACCATGTTCCGGTCGTTCTGGGTGCCGAGGTGGGCCTGGGCCGGGTCATAGCCGATCCCCACACCCCTCAGCGCGATCTCTCGGGCGGCCTCCAGATAGGAGAGCGCCCCGCTCGATCCTGGATCGTAGGTCAGGACCGTCTGGCCGTAGCTCGGCGCCTCGGAGATACGGACCGAGCGGGGAATGCTCGTCCGCAGCACCTCTTCACCGAAGTGGGTGCGCACCTCTTCCGCCACCTGGGAGGCGAGACGGGTCCGGCCGTCGTACATGGTGAGCAGGATCGTCGACACATGCAGGGACTGGTTGAGGTGACCCCGGACCAGGTCGACATTGCGCAGGAGCTGGCCCAGGCCCTCCAGCGCGTAGTACTCGCACTGGATGGGGATGAGGACTTCCTGGCCGGCGACGAGTGCGTTGACCGTCAACAGGCCCAGCGACGGCGGGCAGTCGATGAGGACGTAGTCCAACGGCTGCTCGTACGCCTGGATCGCGCGCTGCAACCGACTCTCGCGGGCCACCAGGGAGACCAGTTCGATCTCCGCGCCGGCGAGGTCGATCGTGGCGGGAGCGCAGAAGAGACCTTCGACATCGGGGACGGGCTGGACGACCTCGGCGAGTGGCCGACTGTCCACCAGGACGTCGTAGATGGAGGGAACTTCCGCGTGGTGGTCGATCCCCAGAGCTGTGGAGGCGTTGCCCTGCGGGTCGAGGTCGATCACCAGGACCCGGCCGCCGTGCAGCGCGAGAGAGGCGGCAAGGTTGACGGTCGTCGTCGTCTTGCCGACGCCGCCCTTCTGGTTGGCGACCACGATGACTCGGGTCTGCTCCGGCCTCGGCATGCCTTCCGCGGCACGGCCGAGGGCGTCGACCGCCACCTGGGCCGTACGACCGATGGGAGTGTCGTCCATCGGGGGCGGTGTTTCACGTGAAACATCCGTCCCCCTCGATTCGGTACGGGGACCGGGGACCGGATCGGTCATCGGTCCCGCGATGTTGGCGTCGGACCGCAAGGATTCACTCTCCTCGACTACAGGCTCGCAATGAACAGAGCCTCCCATGCCTTCGGGGGCGTGAACCAGTGAGCCCTGGCGTTCTGTGGAGAAGTCCACCTCTGTGGACAACTTCGGTACCCCTCCGAGTGAACCAAGAGGCCGCCGGTCGTGGGGTTCTGCCGCGGCGCGACCGCGGCTGATGATTCCGTGCAACAAGGAGCGACGTTTCACGTGAAACACGATGACAACAATCTGCCCCTTATGTGAACGACACTCCGCATAAGCTCCCACCACGCGCGCCATAAGACGCAAGATCGCACCCTGCTACAGTCAAAAGCGCGGGGGCGGGGGGAAGTTGCTACATAACGCGTGAACCCACCGCACTCCTTTCGCTGGCAGGCCGGACCTGACCCGTCCGGCCGACGAATCCACCCAACGTAGGAGCGCTTCAATGACTTCTAAGGCAATAGGCCGACTCGTGGCAGTCGCACTCGGCATCGGCGTCCTGGCCACGGCGACGCCCGCCTTTGCTGACCAGGACATCAAGGTGATTTGGGGTCACGGGTACCGAGTGAGCAGTGACCACGGCGTGGCTGCGGTCAAGGACCTCGCCGCCGATGACAACGAGGTGTACGTGCAGTACACCCGGTCGGGGAGCGGGGACAAGGTCTACACCCTGTGGAACAAGAACGGCAGCGGCACCACCACCTACAGCGGTCACGGTGGCACCGTGACGATCAAGAAGGTATGTCGTTCGATCTCTCTTCGTCCTGACGTCTGCTTCACCAAGTCCGCTTAAACGCAAGTCTGTCCCAACACAGAGGCGCTCTCCTCGGTAGGAGAGCGCCTCTGTGTGTGCTCAAGCCGATCAAGCGGCGCGACCGTATTGAACCGTCAGTCAGCGGCGGCGACGAGTCCGGCTCGTCCGGGCCGCCTTGGCCCGCTTGGCGGCGAACCGCACACCACCCGGGCTCTCACCGACCTCCACCCGGACCACCGTGGACAGCGGGTCCACCACGCCCTCGCCCACCTGGAGGACCGAGGTCGACACCGCACCGAGCTTGCTGAGTGCGGTGGACGCGGCCTTCAGCTCCTCCTCGGCAGTGTCACCCTTGAGCGCCAGCATCTCGCCGTAGGGCCGCAGCAGCGGGATGCCCCACGCGGCCAGCCGGTCCAGCGGGGCCACGGCGCGTGCCGTCACCACATGGACCGGAGGCACCTTGCCCAGCATCTCCTCCGCCCGGCCTCTGACCACGGTGACATGGTCCAGGCCCAGCAGCTCCACGACCTCGGTGAGGAACGTGGTGCGCCGCAGCAGGGGCTCCAGCAGGGTGATGTTCAGGTCCTCCCGCACCAGGGCCAGCGGAATACCCGGCAGTCCCGCACCCGAGCCGACATCGCACACCGTCACCCCCTCGGGGACGGCCTCGGAGAGCACCGCGCAGTTCAGCAGGTGCCGCTCCCACAGGCGGGGCACCTCCCGCGGGCCGATCAGACCACGCTGGACTCCTGCCTCGGCCAGCAACTCCGCATAGCGGACCGCATCCTCGAAGCGATCGCCAAACACTTCCCGCGCCTGTTCGGGCGCGGGGGGAAGCTCCGCTGCCTCCGTCACGGGGACCGTCCTTCCGTACCGCGCCGATGCTTCACGCACCGGCCCTCAGAACTACCAGGCTGACAAACTTCGGCCCCGTCTGTTGGTCAGACGGGGCCGATGGAACCATGGGGCCGATCAGGCGGGCAGCACGACGACGAACCGCTGCGGCTCCTCGCCCTCGGACTCGCTGCGCAGTCCCGCACCCTTGATCGCGTCGTGGACGACCTTGCGCTCGAACGGCGTCATCGGCTTGAGCTTCATGGGCTCGCCGCTGCTCTTGACCTCGGCGGCCGCCTCGGCACCCAGCTCGGCCAGCTCGGCGCGCTTCTGGGCCCGGTAGCCCGCGATGTCCAGCATCAGCCGGCTGCGGTCACCGGTCTCGCGGTGCACGGCCAGGCGCGTCAGCTCCTGAAGCGCCTCCAGCACCTCGCCGTCCCGGCCGACCAGCTTCTGCAGGTCGCGGCCGTGCGCGTCACTGATGATCGAGACAGAGGCGCGGTCGGCCTCCACGTCCATGTCGATGTCGCCGTCGAGATCGGCGATGTCCAGCAGACCCTCGAGGTAGTCCGCAGCGACCTCACCCTCCTGCTCCAGGCGGGTGAGGGTGTCTGCACCCTCGGCGGCGGCGGTGGTGGTGCCTTCCGTCACGGGATGGGCTCCTTCTTACTTCTTGGACGGGGACTTGGGCCGCTGGCCACCCTTGCGCTGCCCGGACTGGGCCTTGCTGCGGGTGCCGGAACCGGGCTTCGAAGTCTGCTTGGGGGCCTTGGGCGCGGCGTCCTGCGGCTCCTCGGACTTGGTCAGCGAGGGCGACGGGGACGAGGGCTCGTCGGCCGGCTCGTCCTCGTGCGGCTGCTTCTGCCCCGACTGGCGCTGGGACTTGCTCTGCCGCTTGGGCTGCTGCCGGCGCGCCGTGGCGGCCGCGGTGGGCGTGCCGTCCTCGGCCTGGGCGACGGCCTGGCTCTCGCTCTTGACCACGTTGCCGTCAGCCTGAGCCGTGAGACCGGCCTTGCTGAGGGCGTTGATGAACTTCCGCTCGGCCTCGTTGCGGTCGCGGCCCTTGGCGACGATCGCCTTGACGATCAGCCGGGCGCTGCGGCGGCGGACCTTGCCGTGGTGCGTGACGTGCTTGGTCAGCCGCTCCAGGTAGGCGGCCTGCGCCTTGGAGCCCGGAGTCGGGTTGTTGCGGATGACGTACATCTGCTGGCCCATGGTCCACACGTTGGTGGTCAGCCAGTAGACGAGGACACCGACCGGGAAGTTGATGCCGAAGACGGCGAACATGATCGGGAAGACGTACATCAGCATCTTCTGCTGCTGCATGAACGGGGTCTTCACCGAGGTGTCGACGTTCTTCGTCATGAGCTGGCGCTGCGTGTAGAACTGCGACGCCGACATCAGGATGATCATGATCGCGGTGACGACCCGCACATCGGTGACCGTGGCCTGCAGCGCATGCAGGGTGTCGGCGTTGTCCTTGAACTTCGCCGCGAGCGGGGCGCCGAAGATGTGGGCCTTACGGGCGCTCTCCAGCAGCGAGTCGTTGATGACGCCGATGGTCTTGCCCGAAGCGATGCCGTTGAGCACGTGGTAGAGGGCGAAGAAGAACGGCGACTGCGCCAGGATGGGAAGGCACGAGGAGAGCGGGTTGGTACCCGACTCCTTGTACAGCTTCATCATCTCTTCGGACTGGCGCTGCTTGTCGTTCTTGTAGCGCTCCTGGATCTTCTTCATCTCCGGCTGGAGCGTCTGCATCGCGCGCGTGGCCTTGATCTGCTTCACGAAGAGCGGGATCAGGCAGATGCGGATCAGGATCACCAGGGACACGATGGACAGGCCCCAGGCCCACCCCGTGTCGGGACCGAAGATCGACCCGTACACCGTGTGGAACTGGACGATGACCCAGGAGACGGGTGTCGTGATGAAGCTGAAGAAGCTGGCAATCGTGTCCACTAATCATGCTCCTTGGGCATGGGACGAGTTCTCTGCGGCCGGGCCCGAAGGTGGCTCGGAAGAAAGCTTCGCCTCGGTGGCCGGTTCGGCGGAGTTCCCGCCCTTGCGTGCGCCCCAGGCGTTGCGCAGCGTCTCGTGCCACCGCGGGCGCTTGCGCGGCGGGACATGGTCCACACCGCCCAGCGACCACGGATTGCAGCGGAGAATGCGCCAGGCCGTGAGAGCTGTTCCCTTGATGGCACCGTGCCGGTCGATGGCCGTGTAGCCGTAATGGGAGCACGACGGGTAGTACTTGCACACCGGCCCCAGCAGCGGACTGATCGTCCACTGGTACAACTTGATCAGAGCCAGTAGCGGGTACTTCATCGCGTGCCCCCTCCCAGTAGCCGCTGGAGAGCGGCGTCCAGGTCTTGGGCCAGCCGTGCGTGGTCCGCGTCGCCCGATCCGGGCAGCGCGCGTACGACTACCAGGCTACCGGGGGGAAAAAGGGCGACTCGGTCACGCATCAGGTGACGCAGTCTGCGCTTGACGGTGTTGCGGACGACCGCGTTGCCCACGGCCTTGCTCACGACGAAACCCGCACGCGTCGGGGGAGCGCTCTCCCCAGGCGCGTGCGGGTCCGTGGCACCGCTACGAAGGTGTACGACGAGAGTCGGACGACCGGCCCGGCGTCCTCGTCGTACCGCGGATGCGAAGTCCTCGCGCCGCCTCAGCCGGTTTTCGGGGGGCAGCACGATGTCATGACCTGATCGGGATCAGGCGGACAGGCGGGTGCGACCCTTGCTGCGGCGGGTCGCCAGGATGGCACGGCCGGCGCGGGTACGCATACGAAGCCGGAAGCCGTGGGTCTTCGCGCGACGACGGTTGTTCGGCTGGAAGGTGCGCTTGCTCACTCGGGGGCTCCAGAAGAAATCGGTGGTGGCGGGGTGCCGTCTTGGCTGTCACCGTGCGCCCACGAGTAGCTCGCGTCACGCCCGAGTGCACCGCTTCCCGATCACCTGAAGCGATCTGTGCCCATCGGAGGCAGGCGGCAGCAGCCATCGACAACTCGACCTGGTCACGGTACGCGCGGCTACGCCATCCGGTCAAACCGGCGCCCGTCGGGGGACACTGTCCACAGGCTGGGGACAACAACTTGAACCCTACCCGCCGCCCTGACTACCGTGGCTGGACTCCGATTCGTTCCCTTGTCCCAGCACGACCGGGATTGCCCGGCCCAGTCCGGCGTCCACCAGATTTTCATCCCGACCCATCCCACAACCACACGTTCGTGGGACCTGCGAGAGAGCGTGCCCTGTGGCTGACGTACCTGCCGATCTTGCCGCAGTGTGGCCACGCGTACTGGAGAAGCTCCTGGGCGAGGGCCGGGGCCAGGGCGTCGAGACCAAGGACGAGCACTGGATCCGGCGCTGCCAGCCGCTGGCCCTGGTCGCGGACACCGCACTGCTCGCCGTGCCGAACGAATTCGCCAAGGGCGTACTGGAGGGCCGCCTGGCCCCGGTCGTCAGCGAGACCCTGAGCCGCGAGTGCGGCCGCCCCATCCGGATCGCCATCACCGTGGACGACTCCGTCGGCGGCCCCCCGGCCCCGCAGCCGTCGTCCGGCCACGAGCAGCCGGACACCCGCGAACAGGGCGCCCCGCCGCGCTACGAGGAGCCGGAACTGCCCTCCGGCCCCTACGAGGGCTACGGCCGCCGCCGCACCGAGGACCAGCAGCTCCCGGGCGACGGTCCGGACAGTCGGGGCGAGCGGCAGCAGAGCGGGCGCGAGGAGCGGATGCCGACGGCCCGCCCCACCTACCCGGCCGAGTACCAGCGTCCCGAGCCGGGCGCCTGGCCGCGCTCGGGCCAGGACGACTACGGCTGGCAGCAGCCCCGTCTCGGCTACCCCGAGCGCGACCCCTACGCCTCTCCGTCCCAGGACTCCTACGGCGGGCCGGACTACCGCTCGCGCGGCCGCGAGCGCCAGGGATACGAGCAGCAGCGTCCCGGCTACGACGACGCACCGCGCCCGGAGTACGGCGCGCCCCGCGCCGAGTACGACCAGCGCGACCCGGTCCGCCGTGAGCGGCCCGAGCCGCCGTCGGACAGCGGTGGCGGGCGCCGAGGGGGCGGGACCGGGCGTCCCGAGCTGCCGTCCGCCGGCCGCGGTGGTTCCGGCTCCTCGTCCCCGAGCACCGGGGGTCCCGGCGAGCCGACCGCGCGGCTGAACCCGAAGTACCTCTTCGACACGTTCGTGATCGGCGCCTCCAACCGCTTCGCGCACGCGGCCGCGGTGGCCGTCGCCGAGGCGCCGGCGAAGGCGTACAACCCCCTCTTCATCTACGGGGAGTCGGGGCTCGGCAAGACGCACCTGCTGCACGCGATCGGGCACTACGCGCGGAGCCTCTACCCCGGCACGCGCGTGCGGTACGTGAGCTCGGAGGAGTTCACCAACGAGTTCATCAACTCCATCCGCGACGGCAAGGGCGACAGCTTCCGCAAGCGGTACCGGGAGATGGACATCCTGCTCGTCGACGACATCCAGTTCCTCGCGGACAAGGAGTCGACGCAGGAGGAGTTCTTCCACACCTTCAACACGCTGCACAACGCCAACAAGCAGATCGTGCTGTCCTCCGACCGGCCGCCCAAGCAACTGGTCACGCTGGAGGACCGGCTGCGCAACCGCTTCGAGTGGGGCCTGATCACCGACGTCCAGCCGCCCGAGCTGGAGACGCGGATCGCGATCCTGCGCAAGAAGGCGGTGCAGGAGCAGCTCAACGCCCCGCCGGAGGTGCTGGAGTTCATCGCCTCCCGGATCTCGCGGAACATCCGCGAGCTGGAGGGCGCGCTGATCCGGGTGACGGCGTTCGCGTCGCTCAACCGGCAGCCGGTGGACCTGGGGCTCACCGAGATCGTCCTCAAGGACCTGATCCCGGGCGGTGAGGACTCGGCCCCGGAGATCACGGCCACGGCCATCATGGCGGCCACCGCCGACTACTTCGGGCTCACGGTGGACGACCTGTGCGGCACCTCGCGCGGCCGCGCGCTGGTCACCGCCCGTCAGATCGCGATGTACCTGTGCCGCGAGCTGACGGACCTGTCGCTGCCGAAGATCGGCGCCCAGTTCGGCGGCCGGGACCACACCACCGTCATGCACGCGGACCGCAAGATCCGGGCGCTGATGGCCGAACGTCGCTCGATCTACAACCAGGTGACCGAGCTGACGAACCGCATCAAGAACGGCTGACAGCGGCCGCGTACGGGCTCTGAGGGCGCTCCGGGAGGTCTCCGGGGCGCCCTTCGCCGTACTCGGGGCGGAGCGTCTGCCACGGAGGCGGAGACGATCGCGCGACCGTCTGATGGCCGAGAGGACCGCCGTCGCGAGTGAGTCGCGAGTGATCTGTCGGCCGATGCCTGCCCGGCCCAGGGAAGAGGGCTGCCGTACGGCCGGCCGCGCACCGGGCAGCGCGAGCGCCCCGAAGCCTCGTCGGCCTCCTACTGCCACGCCTCAGCCCGCTGAGCCTCCGCCGCACCCCTTCACGGCTCCCGCCGCCCCGTCGAGCCATCTCGCAGCACCCGCCCGCCCCCGCAACCGACCCTCGAAGCCACCCGGAATCGCCGCCAACCCCCACCGCAACCCCGCCCGAACCCAGTCCGAACCCGGTCCGACCCCCGCCCCGACCCCGCCGCCCCGTGTCCCATCAGCAACCTTGTGTTCGATTCACCGTGGAGTTACGGCCTCCCTCCACAGATTTCCCGACTTTCTTCCGCCCACAGCCTGGGGACCGCGAAGTTGTCCCAAGCTGTGTCCACAGGGACCCTGAGGTCTGGGCATCCTCGCAGCTCAGAGGGCTGTGGATTCGTGGACGAACGATCTCCACAGGGTGTGGACAGACTCTCTGTCCACACCCTGTGCGTAACGTTGTCCACGGCTCGGCCCACAGGTTGGGGGCGGTTGTCCCCAGCGGGAGCCAGCTTCTCCACATCACTGTCCACTGTTCGGCAACTCCACGGGCCCGGTCACTGCGTCGAGTGAAAGCCGTCACACGAAACTGCCAACAGCCCCTGTGGGAAACGGCGCCAAACCTGGGGACGCATCTGGGGAGAACTCGCCCCGTCCTGTGGGCGGTGTGTGCAGAACTTTCTGTTCTCCACAGAGAGGGCGAGTTGTCCACCGGCTCCACCCACAGGGTCAGTGGATAAAATTTGGGGTCTGACCTGCGAAAACGAGGTTATCCACGGTATCCACAGGCCCTACTACTACTCCCGACTAGAGAGAGCTAGGAATCCGTTTCGAAGCGGGGCCTGTGCACAACTCGCTGTTTCGCGCTCAACTGCCGCTCGGCCCGACTTGACCCCGACCGGCACCCGCTGTCAGCGCAGTGCGTCAGACTGGTCACCGGTGTCCTTCCCCTGGCAACGGGCGGCGACACCGAGTCGGAGGACTCAGAAGGCAACAGCAGGAGGCGGCTTACGGTGAAGATCCGGGTGGAACGCGACGTACTCGCGGAGGCAGTGGCGTGGGCGGCACGCAGCCTCCCGGCCCGTCCGCCGGCGCCTGTCCTCGCCGGCCTGCTGCTGAAGGCCGAGGACGGCCAGCTCAGCCTGTCGGGCTTCGACTACGAGGTCTCCGCCCGGGTGGGCGTCGAGGCCGAGGTCGAGGAGGAGGGCACCGTCCTGGTCTCCGGCCGCCTGCTGGCCGACATCTGCCGCGCGCTGCCCAACCGCCCGGTGGAGATCTCCACCGACGGCGTGCGGGCGACCGTGGTCTGCGGCTCCTCGCGGTTCACCCTCCACACCCTGCCGGTGGAGGAGTACCCCGCGCTGCCGCAGATGCCGACCGCCACGGGCACCGTCCCCGGCGAGGTCTTCGCGGCCGCCGCGTCCCAGGTGGCCATCGCCGCCGGGCGTGACGACACGCTGCCGGTCCTCACCGGTGTGCGCATCGAGATCGAGGGCGACACCGTCACCCTGGCCTCCACCGACCGCTACCGCTTCGCGGTCCGCGAGTTCCTGTGGAAGCCGGAGAACCCGGACGCCTCCGCGGTCGCCCTGGTCCCGGCCAAGACACTGCTGGACACCGCCAAGTCGCTCGGCGCCGGTGACAGCGTCACCCTGGCGCTCTCCGGCTCCGGCTCGGGCGAGGGCCTGATCGGCTTCGAGGGCGCCGGCCGCCGCACCACCACGCGGCTGCTGGAGGGCGACCTCCCGAAGTACCGCACGCTGTTCCCGACGGAGTTCAACTCCGTCGCCGTGATCGAGACCGCCCCCTTCGTGGAGGCCGTCAAGCGTGTCGCCCTGGTCGCCGAGCGCAACACCCCGGTGCGGCTGAGCTTCGAGCAGGGCGTGCTGATCCTGGAGGCCGGTTCCAGCGACGACGCACAGGCTGTGGAAAGGGTCGACGCCCAGCTCGACGGCGACGACATCTCGATCGCCTTCAACCCGACCTTCCTGCTGGACGGTCTGAGCGCCATCGACTCCCCCGTGGCCCAGCTCTCGTTCACCACGTCCACCAAGCCGGCGCTGCTCAGCGGCAAGCCCGCGCTGGACGCGGAGGCGGACGACGCCTACAAGTACCTGATCATGCCGGTGCGGCTGAGCGGCTGAGCCTGGCTCCCGGACAAAAGCCCAGGTGGGGGCGTACGTATGAGCGCGTATGCCCACACCTGTGCATGACGGGTCGCGGTTAGGCTCGGTGCCGGGCACCCACGTGCCCGGCACGCCATTCAGCGACCTAAGGAACAACTGATGGAGCTCGGTCTCGTCGGCCTCGGCAAGATGGGCGGCAACATGCGCGAGCGCATCCGCCGCGCAGGCCACACCGTCATCGGATACGACCGCAACGCGGACCTCGCGGACGTCCACAGCCTCGAAGAGCTTGTGGGCAAGCTCAGCGCCCCGCGCGTGGTCTGGGTGATGGTCCCGGCGGGCGAGGCGACGCAGGGAGTCGTCGACCGGCTCGGCGAGCTGCTGGAGCCCGGCGACGTGGTCGTGGACGGCGGCAACTCCCGCTGGACGGACGACGAGAAGCACGCCGAGGAGCTGGCGGCCAAGGGCATAGGCTTCGTCGACTGCGGCGTCTCCGGCGGCGTCCACGGCCTGGCGAACGGCTACGCGCTGATGTACGGCGGTGACGAGGAGAACGTCGCCAAGGTGCGCCCCGTCTTCGACGCGCTCAAGCCCGAGGGCGACTTCGGCTCCGTGCACGCCGGCAAGGTCGGCGCGGGCCACTTCTCCAAGATGGTCCACAACGGCATCGAGTACGCCATGATGCAGGCGTACGCCGAGGGCTGGGAGCTGCTGGAGAAGGTCGACTCCGTGGAGAACGTCCGCGAGATCTTCCGCTCCTGGCAGGAGGGCACGGTCATCCGTTCCTGGCTGCTCGACCTCGCGGTCAACGCCCTGGACGACGACGAGCACCTGGACGGCCTGCGGGGCTACGCGCAGGACTCCGGTGAGGGACGCTGGACGGTGGAGGCCGCGATCGACAACGCGGTGCCGCTGCCCGCGATCACCGCGTCGCTGTTCGCGCGGTTCGCCTCGCGGCAGGACGACTCGCCGCAGATGAAGATGATCGCCGCGCTGCGCAACCAGTTCGGCGGCCACGCCGTCGAGAAGAAGCCGTAGCGGAGAAGTAGTCCACAGGGTCGCCCCGCGATCCACAGACCGTCGAGGGAGGTCGGCGAACGACCATGCACGTCACGCATCTTTCGCTGGCCGACTTCCGCTCGTACGCCCGGGCCGAGGTTCCGCTCGGCTCGGGCGTCACCGCCTTCGTCGGCCCCAACGGCCAGGGCAAGACCAATCTGGTCGAGGCCGTCGGCTATCTGGCCACCCTCGGCAGCCACCGGGTCTCCGCCGACGCCCCCCTCGTCCGCATGGGCGCCGAGCGCGCCGTCGTCCGGGCGCAGGTCCGCCAGGGCGAGCGGCAGCAGTTGGTCGAGCTGGAGCTGAACCCCGGCCGCGCCAACCGGGCCCGGATCAACCGGTCCTCGCAGGTCAGGCCGCGTGACGTCCTGGGCATCGTGCGGACCGTGCTGTTCGCGCCCGAGGACCTCGCACTGATCAAGGGCGACCCCGGTGAGCGCCGCCGTTTCCTGGACGAGCTGATCACCGCCCGCGCCCCGCGCATGGCGGGCGTCCGCTCCGACTACGAGCGGGTGCTCAAGCAGCGCAACACCCTGCTGAAGTCGGCCGCCCTCGCACGCCGCCACGGCGGCCGCTCCATGGACCTCTCCACGCTCGACGTGTGGGACCAGCACCTCGCCCACGCGGGCGCCGAGCTGCTCGCCCAGCGCCTGGACCTGATCGCGGTCCTCCAGCCGCTCGCCGACAAGGCGTACGAGCAGCTCGCCCCCGGCGGCGGCCCCGTCGCGCTGGACTACAAGTCCTCAGCCCCCGGCCCGGCCCACACCCGCGAGGAACTCGCCGGGCAGCTCCTGGCGGCGCTCGCCGAGGCGCGCAAGCAGGAGATCGAGCGGGGCGTGACCCTGGTCGGCCCGCACCGCGACGACCTGGTGCTCCGGCTCGGCCGTCTCCCCGCCAAGGGCTACGCCTCGCACGGCGAGTCCTGGTCCTACGCGCTCGCGCTGCGCCTGGCCTCCTACGACCTGCTGCGCGCCGAGGGCAACGAGCCGGTGCTGATCCTCGACGACGTCTTCGCCGAGCTGGACGCGCGCCGCCGTGAGCGGCTGGCCGAGCTGGTCGCGCCCGGCGAGCAGGTGCTGGTGACGGCCGCGGTGGACGACGACGTGCCGCACGTCCTGGCGGGCGCCCGGTACGCCGTCTCCGACGGCACCGTGGAGCCGGCGTGAGCGCCGAGGGCGAGGACCGCAAGGCGCCGGAGCCGTCCGGTGTCGACCTCGCGCGCGTGGCGCTGCGCGCGGCGAAGGAGCAGGCACGCGCGCGTGGGGACGCGGCGCGGCAGAAGAAGCAGGCGCGGCGCGGTGGCGGTCTGCGCTCGGGCGCGCGGGCGGACGGCCGCGACCCGATGGCGCTGGGCGCGGCGATCAACCGGCTGCTGAACGAGCGGGGCTGGGAGGCGCCGGCGGCGGTCGGCGGGGTGATGGGCCGCTGGCCGCAGATCGTCGGCGAGGACCTGGCCAAGCACTGCGTGCCGCAGCGGTACGACGAGGACGAGCGGGTGCTGTCGGTCTCCTGTGACTCGACCGCGTGGGCGACGCAGCTCCGGCTGCTGGCGCCGACCCTCGTGGCCCGGCTGAACGAGGACCTCGGGCACGGCACCGTCCGCATGATCAAGGTGAACGGTCCGGGTGCCCCGGTGCGCCGTTACGGGCCCCTCAGGGCGCCGGGAAGCGCTGGTCCGGGCGACACCTACGGGTGACGTACCTCACGTCTGACCTGTGAGGCGCAAGGGCACTCCACGGCCGTACAGGTGTACGGATCGCGGTCCGATCATGGGCCGACCCCCCGATGGACAAGGGCTGACGGCCCGAAGCCCTGAGCGCCGCTGTGAGCCCCTCGCAGCCCCCTTCCCCATATCGGGACCCGGTCGGGGCCGGTTCAGGGCGGCACATGCGGACTCAGGTGCCCGCAAGCCCCCATCATTGTCGGCGCTACCGGTAGACTGGAAGGCAATCCCGCCCCAATCGTGGGGACCGCTCGGGAAAAGCTGAGCAACGCTGATTCAGGGCTTACCAACGCAACATGCCGCAGCCGCTCCGGCAACCCTCCTCCCGGAGGGCGCGCACCCGCAAGGAGCGCTCGTGCTGTGCCAGAAAGGGCGCTTCGTGGCCGATTCCGGCAACCCCAACGAGAACATCCCTTCCACCGACGCCGGCGTCATCGGCGAGGCAGTCGTCGCCTCGTACGACGCCAGTGCCATCACCGTGCTCGAAGGGCTGGACGCGGTCCGCAAGCGCCCCGGCATGTACATCGGTTCCACCGGTGAGCGCGGTCTGCACCACCTTGTGTACGAGGTCGTCGACAACTCCGTCGACGAGGCGCTGGCCGGCCACGCGGACACCATCGACGTGACGATCCTGCCCGACGGCGGCGTCCGCGTGGTGGACAACGGCCGAGGCATCCCGGTGGGCATCGTGGCCTCCGAGGGCAAGCCGGCCCTCGAGGTCGTGCTGACCGTGCTGCACGCGGGCGGCAAGTTCGGCGGAGGCGGTTACGCCGTCTCCGGCGGTCTGCACGGTGTGGGCGTGTCCGTGGTGAACGCGCTGTCCATGAAGGTCGCCGTCGAGGTGAAGACGGACGGCTACCGCTGGACGCAGGACTACAAGATGGGCGTCCCCACGGCGCCGCTGGTGAAGAACGAGGCGACCGAGGAGACCGGCACGTCGGTCACCTTCTGGGCCGACCCGGAGATCTTCGAGACCACGGAGTACTCCTTCGAGACGCTGTCGCGGCGTTTCCAGGAGATGGCGTTCCTCAACAAGGGCCTGACGATCAGGCTCACCGACGAGCGCGAGTCGGCGAAGGCCACGAGCGGCGCGGACGAGGCGGGCGCGGACGAGAAGGCCGAGGTCAAGTCGGTCACGTACCGCTACGACGGCGGCATCGTCGACTTCGTGACGTACCTGAACTCCCGCAAGGGCGACGTCGTGCACCCGACCGTCGTCTCGCTGGAGGCCGAGGACAAGGACAAGAGCCTGTCCCTCGAGGTCGCCATGCAGTGGAACGGCGGATACAGCGAGGGTGTCTACTCCTTCGCCAACATCATCCACACGCACGAGGGCGGCACGCACGAAGAGGGCTTCCGGGCCGCGCTGACCTCCCTGATCAACAAGTACGCGCGCGACAAGAAGCTGCTGCGCGAGCGGGACGACAACCTCACCGGTGACGACATCCGCGAGGGTCTGACCGCGATCATCTCGGTCAAGCTGAGCGAGCCGCAGTTCGAGGGCCAGACCAAGACCAAGCTGGGCAACACCGAGGCCAAGACCTTCGTGCAGCGCGCGGTCTACGAGCACCTCAACGACTGGCTGGACCGCAACCCGGTCGAGGCGGCGGAGATCATCCGCAAGGGCATCCAGGCGGCCACCGCGCGTGTGGCGGCCCGCAAGGCCCGCGACCTCACCCGGCGCAAGGGTCTGCTGGAGTCCGGCGCGCTACCGGGCAAGCTGTCCGACTGCCAGTCGAACGACCCGTCCAAGTGCGAGATCTTCATCGTCGAGGGTGACTCCGCCGGCGGTTCGGCCAAGTCCGGCCGCAACCCGCAGTTCCAGGCGATCCTCCCGATCCGGGGCAAGATCCTCAACGTCGAGAAGGCGCGGATCGACAAGATCCTGCAGAACCAGGAGATCCAGGCGCTGATCTCCGCCTTCGGCACGGGCGTGCACGAGGACTTCGACATCACGAAGCTCCGCTATCACAAGATCATCCTGATGGCGGACGCCGACGTCGACGGCCAGCACATCAACACCCTGCTGCTGACCTTCCTGTTCCGCTTCATGCGGCCGCTGGTCGAGGCCGGGTACGTGTACCTGTCCCGCCCGCCGCTGTACAAGATCAAGTGGGGTCGGGACGACGTCGAGTACGCGTACTCCGACCGTGAGCGCGACGCGCTGCTGGAGATGGGCCGACAGCGCGGCAAGCGTGTCCGCGAGGACTCCATCCAGCGCTTCAAGGGTCTCGGCGAGATGAACGCCGAGGAGCTGCGCGTGACCACGATGGACCCGGAGCACCGCGTCCTCGGCCAGGTCACCCTCGACGACGCCGCCCAGGCCGACGACCTGTTCTCGGTGCTGATGGGCGAGGACGTCGAGGCCCGGCGTCTGTTCATCCAGCGCAATGCCAAGGACGTCCGCTTCCTCGACATCTGAGTCGGTCTCAGCTGACCGCATCAGGAAGGATCTTCACCAGCAATGACCGACGACACCTCGAACTTCATGCCTGAGCCAGTGACGCCGGAGGAAGAGACCGGCGAGATCGTCACCACGCGCATCGAGCCGGTCGGCCTCGACGCGGAGATGCAGCGTTCGTACCTGGACTACGCGATGTCCGTCATCGTGTCCCGTGCGCTGCCCGACGTCCGGGACGGCCTCAAGCCGGTCCACCGCCGTGTGCTGTACGCGATGTACGACGGCGGTTACCGCCCCGACCGCGGCTTCTACAAGTGCGCCCGCGTGGTCGGCGACGTCATGGGTAACTACCACCCCCACGGCGACAGCTCGATCTACGACGCCCTGGTCCGCCTCGCCCAGCCGTGGTCGATGCGCATGCCGCTCGTCGACTCCAACGGCAACTTCGGCTCCCCGGGCAACGACCCGGCGGCCGCCATGCGCTACACCGAGTGCAAGCTGGCGCCGCTGTCGATGGAGATGGTCCGCGACATCGACGAGGACACCGTCGATTTCAAGGACAACTACGACGGCCGCTCCCAGGAGCCGACCGTCCTGCCCGCCCGCTTCCCCAACCTGCTGATCAACGGCTCGGCCGGTATCGCGGTCGGCATGGCGACCAACATCCCGCCGCACAACCTCCGTGAGGTCGCGGCCGGCGCCCAGTGGCACCTGGAGCACCCGGAGGCGTCGCAGGAGGAGCTGCTGGACGCCCTCATCGAGCGCATCAAGGGCCCGGACTTCCCGACCGGCGCGCTGGTCGTGGGCCGCAAGGGCATCGAGGAGGCGTACCGCACCGGTCGCGGCTCCATCACGATGCGCGCGGTGGTCGAGGTCGAGGAGATCCAGAACCGCCAGTGCCTGGTGGTCACCGAGCTGCCGTACCAGGTGAACCCCGACAACCTGGCGCAGAAGATCGCCGACCTGGTGAAGGACAGCAAGATCGGCGGCATCGCCGACGTCCGTGACGAGACGTCCTCGCGCACCGGTCAGCGTCTGGTGATCGTCCTCAAGCGGGACGCGGTCGCCAAGGTCGTGCTGAACAACCTGTACAAGCACACCGAGCTGCAGACCAACTTCGGCGCCAACATGCTGGCGCTGGTCGACGGGGTGCCGCGCACGCTGTCGCTGGACGCGTTCATCCGGCACTGGGTGACGCACCAGATCGAGGTCATCGTCCGCCGGACCCGGTTCCGGCTGCGCAAGGCCGAGGAGCGCGCCCACATCCTGCGCGGTCTGCTGAAGGCCCTGGACGCCATCGACGAGGTCATCGCGCTGATCCGGCGCAGTGAGACCGTCGAGATCGCCCGCGGCGGCCTGATGGACCTCCTCACGATCGACGAGATCCAGGCCAACGCCATCCTCGAGATGCAGTTGCGCCGTCTGGCCGCCCTGGAGCGCCAGAAGATCGTCCAGGAGCACGACGAGCTCCAGGCGAAGATCAACGAGTACAACCGCATCCTCGCCTCCGAGGAGCTGCAGCGTCAGATCGTCCACGACGAGCTGGCCACGATCGTCGAGCGGTTCGGCGACGACCGGCGCAGCACGCTGGTGCCCTACGACGGTGACATGTCCATCGAGGACCTGATCGCCGAGGAGGACATCGTCGTCACCGTCACGCGCGGCGGCTACATCAAGCGCACGAAGACGGACGACTACCGGGCGCAGAAGCGCGGCGGGAAGGGGGTGCGGGGCGCGAAGCTGAAGGAGGACGACATCGTCGACCACTTCTTCGTCTCCACCACGCACCACTGGCTGCTGTTCTTCACCAACAAGGGCCGGGTCTACCGGGCGAAGGCGTACGAGCTGCCCGACGCCGGCCGGGACGCGCGCGGCCAGCACGTCGCCAACCTGCTGGCCTTCCAGCCGGACGAGGCGATCGCCGAGATCCTCGCGATCCGCGACTACGAGGCGGCGCCGTACCTGGTGCTGGCCACGAAGGCGGGCCTCGTGAAGAAGACCCCGCTGAAGGACTACGACTCGCCGCGTTCCGGTGGTGTCATCGCCATCAACCTGCGGGCGCGCGAGGACGGCACGGACGACGAGCTGATCGGCGCGGAGCTGGTCTCCGCGGACGACGACCTGCTGCTCGTCAGCCGGAAGGCGCAGTCGATCAGGTTCACCGCCTCGGACGACACGCTGCGTCCGATGGGCCGTGCCACCTCGGGTGTGAAGGGCATGAGCTTCCGCGAGGGCGACGAGCTGCTGTCGATGAACGTGGTGCGAACGGGTACGTTCGTCTTCACCGCGACGGACGGCGGCTACGCCAAGCGCACGGCCGTGGACGAGTACCGAGTCCAGGGGCGTGGCGGTCTGGGCATCAAGGCTGCCAAGATCGTGGAGGACCGTGGTTCGCTCGTGGGCGCGCTGATCGTCGAGGAGAGTGACGAGATCCTCGCGATCACCCTCTCCGGCGGTGTGATTCGCACGCGCGTCAGCGGGGTCAGGGAGACGGGCCGTGACACCATGGGCGTCCAACTGATCAACCTGGGCAAGCGCGATGCCGTGGTCGGTATCGCTCGCAACGCCGAAGCGGGCCGCGAGGCGGAGGAGGTCGACGGCGAGATCGTCGTCGACGAGACCGTCGAGGTCATCGAGATCGCCGGCACGGACGAGGGTGAGGCGCCCTCGGCCGAGTAGCACGAGGAGTGAATCACGTGAGCGGAGCCACGGGCGCCGGATCGGCCGGTACCTCCACGGGTACGGAGACGGACGGCGGCGGCCGTGGCTCCGCCGCGAAGGCGGGGAAGAAGCGGGGCGGCGCGGGGAGCGCCGGTCCCGCGACCGGCCCGCAGGCGGCCGGGCAGACTCCTTCCGCCGATTCTTCTGCTTCTTCCGATTCCCAGGGGGGAACCGTGACGGACACCCGTGGCGCCCAGGCCAAGGCCGGTGCGACCGAGGGCATGGCGGCCTCCCCGCTGCCCGGTGAGCGTGGACCCGAGCAGCCGGCCGGGCCGTACCACCCGCCGCAGGCGTACGCGGCGCAGCCTCCGGAGGGCGCGGTGCGCCGTCCGCGCACCGGGGTGGGCACGGCGCCCCGCACCCGCAAGGCGCGGCTGCGGGTGGCCAAGGCGGACCCGTGGTCGGTGATGAAGGTCAGCTTCCTGCTCTCCATCGCGCTCGGGATCTGCACGATCGTGGCGTCGGCGGTGCTGTGGATGGTGCTGGACGCGATGGGCGTGTTCTCCACCGTGGGCGGCACGATCTCGGAGGCGACCGGGGCCACCGAGGCGACCGGCTTCGACCTCCAGTCCTACCTCTCCCTGCCGCACGTCCTGATGTTCGCCACGATCATCGCGGTCATCGACGTCGTCCTGGCCACGGCCCTGGCGACCCTGGGCGCGTTCATCTACAACCTCTCCGCGGGCTTCGTGGGCGGCGTCGAACTGACGCTGGCGGAGGACGAGTGAGGGTGCCTCCTGGCCCCTTCGACGATCCCCCGACAACCGATTTTGGGACTGCCCCGGTCGTGCGCTAATCTTCAGGAGTCAGCGCGCGGGACACACCCCGCTAAGCGCGGGCGGGGCTATAGCTCAGTTGGTTAGAGCGCATCCCTGATAAGGATGAGGCCACAGGTTCAAATCCTGTTAGCCCCACATTCACGAAGACCCCCGGTCCACCTGGACCGGGGGTCTCCTGCTTTCCCCGAAAGGCGCGAGGCGGGGGCCTCGGCTGCGGGCGAGCCTTCAGAACGCGAAGACCCGATCGCTGGCGACGGGGGATGCACCAGCGATCGGGCTATGGCCAAGGGTAACAAGGTTGGGGGCGTTGCGGGGCCAACGGGGTTGATCGGTGGGGGAGTTGGCTGATCTTGGTGGGTCAGTGGGGGCACGGTGGGTCGTAGGAGAGGCGGGGGAGGTACTCGTGCCACTTCTGCGGGGTCAGGACGTCCCGGGTGACCGCGCAGATGTGGTGGACCGCCTCGTCCGCGTCCAGGCTCCACAGCCGTACCGTGTCCGCGCCGCTGGAGACGCCGAGGACGTGGCTGCGGGGGCTGAAGGCGAGGAAGTTGCCGGTCTTGGCGTACGGGCTCATCGACTGGCCGATCGGTGCCGCCGAGCCGGGGTCGGTGAGGTCCCAGAGCCGGACGGTGTTGTCGTTGCCGCCGCTGGCCAGGGTCTGGCCGTCCGCGTTGAAGGTCAGGGAGGTCACCGACTCCGTGTGCCCGGTCAGGGGCCGGCCGATGGGCGCCGCCGAGCCGGGGTCGGTGACGTCCCAGAGCCGGACCGTGTCGTCGTCGCCGCCGCTGACCAGGGTGTGCCCGTCCGGGCTGTACTCCAGCGCGTTGACCGGGCCGGAGTGGCCGGTGAGCGGGCGGCCGCGCGGCGCGGGCCTGGCCGGTTGGCGTACGTTCCACAGCCGGATCGTGCCGTCCGCGCTGCCACTGGCCAGGGTGCGCCCGTCCGGCGTGAACTCCAGCGCGTTGATGTAACCCCGGTGACCGGCCAGGGGCTCGCCGTAGGGGGCCGGGCGGGCGGGGTCCGTCACGTTCCACAGCCGCAGCCGGTGGTCGTCGTAGGCGGTGGCCAGGATGCGGCCGTCCGGGCTGAAGGCGAGCGCGTCGGAACCCATGAAACGGGTCATGAGCTTGAGCGGCGGCCCGGCGACCACCGGATGCGCGGGGTCGCGGACGTTCCAGAGGTAGACCGAGCGGTTCCCGGTCAGCACGGCCAGCGTGCGGCCGTCCGGGGCGAACATCAGCGTGCGCTGCCCGCCGTCCGCCGGCATGAACGGCGCGCCCAGCGCCACCGGCCGGCCCGGAGCGGTGACCCGCCACAGCCGGACCCGGCCGTCGCGCGCCGCCGTGGCCAGCACCTCGCCGTCCGGGCGGAACGCGGCGCTGCGCCCGGTCATGTCCGAGGTCGGCATCGCCCACAGCCGGGCCTTGCCGTCCCCGCTGCCGGTGGCGAGGGTACGGCCGTCCGGGCTGAACCCCAGCGCGTACATCTCACCGCTGCTCCCCGCGAGCGGCTCACCGACCTGGGACGGGGAGGCCGGGTCGGTGACGTTCCACAGGCTGGCCGTGCTGTCGGCGCTGGCCGCCGCGAGCCGGCCGCCGTCCGGGCTGAACGCCACCGACCACACGGGCCCGGTGTGCCCGGTCAGCGGGGAGCCGAGCGCGGCCGGACGGGCCGGGTCGGCCACGTTCCACAGCCGGATGGTGTCATCCGCGCTGCCGCTGGCCAGCACCTTGCCGTCGGGGCTGAACGCCACCGAATGCACCAGATCGGTGTGTCCCCGCAACACCTCGCGCCGTGCCTCGGGATGCCGGGGGTCGGCCACGTCCCACAGCCGCACGGTGTCGTCGTCGCCCGCCGAGGCGAGAGTCCGCCCGTCCGGGCTGAACGCCACCGAGCGCACCGGCGCGGTGTGCTCGCGCAGCGTCTTCAGGGGTCGCGCCCGGTGCGGGTCGGCCACGTTCCACAGCCGCACGGTGCGGTCCTCGCCCGCGCTGGCCAGGGTGCGGCCGTCCGGGCTGAACGCGACCAGGTAGATCGTGCCGTCGTGGCCCGTGAGGGGCTCCCCCAGGGATCTGGGGTGCGCGGGGTCGGTGACGTCCCACAGGTGGATCGTGCCGTCGTCGCCGGCGCCGGCCAGGGTGTGCCCGTCGGGGCTGAACACCGCGCTGCTCACCCAGCTCCGGTGGCCGCGCAGCGGGGCGCCCAGGGGCCTGGGGTGGCCGCGGTCGGAGACGTCCCACAAGCGGACGGTGCGGTCGTAGCTGGCGGTGGCGAGCAGTTTGCCGTCCGGGCTGAAGGAGGTGAGGTAGACGGCGCCGGTGTGGCCGGTCAGGGGGGTGGCGAGCGGGGCGTTCACGATGGAGATCAGCCTGCTGTAGGCGCCCTCGTCGTCCGGGCGCAGCCGGTGCGCCACCAGGTCGAGGCCCGCGGCGAGCGAGGGGTCGGTGTGCTGGACCCGGTCGGCCTCCGCGAGGACCTGCTCGAACACCGCGTCGTTGCGCTGCTGCCAGGCGACCACAGCGGTTCCCGCGGCGAGCACCGCCAGCACGGTCAGCGCCGCCACCGCGGCCCGGCTGACCAGCACCGTGCGCCTGCGCAGCCGTACCGAGGCGGCCAGGAAGTCCAGCGCGCCGCGCGTCAGATAGGTGTCCCCGGCCGACTCGGCCCAGCCGCGCGCCTGCTCGAGACGGGAGCCCCGGTACAGCAGGGAGCTGTCGCGCTCGGAGTCCTCCCAGGCCCGGCCGTCCTCCTCCAGCCGCTGGCGCAGCAGATGGTCGCCCCGGTTGTCGTCGATCCAGTGCCGCAGCCGGGGCCAGGCGTGCAGCAGCGCCTCGTGGGTGATCTCCACGGTCTCCGCGTCGAGGGTGACCAGCCGGGCGCGGACCAGTGCCTCCAGGGACTCCTCGGTCTTGTCCGGGTCGGTGGACTCGGCCGCCAACTGGCGCCGGGTGCCGCGCCTGCGGGTGGCCTGGGTGTCCTCGCCGAGCCGGACCAGGCGCAGCAGGAGCAGCCGGGCGGCGGTGCGGGCGGCCGGGTCGAGCCCGGACCAGGCGCGCTCGGCGGTGGCCGCGACCGCGCCCTGGATGCCGCCGGCCGCCCGGTATCCGGCCACCGTCAGCCGTCCGGCCTTGCGGCGCTGCCAGGTGGCGAGCAGGGCGTGGGAGAGCAGCGGGAGGACGCCCGCGTCATGGGCGCCGCGTGGTCCGTCCGCGCTCACCTCGCGGACGATCAGCTCGGTCAGCCCCGCCTCCAGCTCCAGGCCGACCGCCCTGGCCGGCGCGGTCACCGCCTCGCGCAGCTCGGCGGTGGTCAGCGGGCCGAGCACCATGTGCCGGTGCTGGAGGGCGTCGGCGAGTTCGGGGTAGCCGAGGCACTCCTCGTAGAAGTCGGCGCGGATGCCGAGGACGACCTGGACCGGGGCCGGGCCGGTGGGGCCGGGGGTGCAGGCGGCGTGCAGGAACTGGACGAAGGCGCGGCGGTCGGACTCGCTCGGGCAGAGCGTGAAGGTCTCCTCGAACTGGTCCACGATCAGCACCGGCCGGGCCGTCCTGCGGGTGCCGGGTGCCGGTGACTCCGGTGAGGAGCGCGGGCCGGGGATGGTCACGGCCGGTGTGCCGGGACTCCGGCCGAGCGCCCACGCGGCGACCGCCTCCCGTATCGCCCCGGCGGCCGGGGTGCGGGCCTCCTCCCCGGCGGCCCGCGCTTCGTCGGCGAGCGGGGCGAGGGCCGGGATGCGGCGGGTCAGCTCGCCCAGCGGGTCGGCGCCGGGCACCAGTTGGAGCACGGTACGGGCGCCGCCGTCGCCCCCTGCGGGCGAGCCCTCCTCCAGCGCGGGCACCAGGCCGGCGTTGAGCAGGGACGACTTCCCGGCGCCCGAGGCCCCGACCAGCATCACCAGCCCCCCACCGCTCTCGGCGGCGCGCAACTGGGCCACCAGTGCCTCCGTGCCGCGCTCCCGGCCGAAGAACCAGCGGGCGTCCTCCTGCCGGTAGGAGGCGAGTCCCCGGTACGGGCACACCCCGCCGGAGACGGGCGGTTCCTGCGCGGGGGGCGGTTCGGCGGGGCCGTCGGGGCGCTCGCCCACCGGGTCGGCCAGGGCGCGTTCCCACAGCCGCTGCCACTGGGCCAGGTCGTACAGGCCGCTGGAGACCGGGGCGGGGCTGGCGCGGCGGGCCTCGGGGATGAGGATCTGGAGGACCGCGGCGAGGGCGGCGAACTGGGCGGGCGCGTTCTTGGCCCGCCGCCAGTCGCTGATGCGCTGCGCGGAGACCCTCACCGGACGCCCGCGCTCGTCCACCCGCTGGAGCCGGACGACCGCCTCGGACACGCTCTTCAGAGGCGGGTTCCCGGCCTCCCTGTACAGCAGGGCGAGGCGTTCGGCGAAGGCTGTGCGTGCCCCTGAGTCGGAACCCAAGGTCCCACCCCTCACTTCCCCCGCATCTGATGTGTCCGGACCGGAAAACTCACCCTATAGGGCTGACCTGCGGGAAAGCCCGGGTCCGTCGGTCCGGATCTCCTCGTGGAGTGCCACAGATGGCAGGATCGCATCGCGGTAGCGGAGCTGTCACTCACCGTCCGGACCGGCCACCTGCCGAGTCCGTGAAGAGGCGCCGCCTGACGCCGAACGTTCTCGGTCAAAGTTCGCCAAGAGCGCTTCACGGCGTGGCGGGACGCCATGAGATCCGTCCGTGCTGTGCCGGGCACACCGGTACGTCGCGGGACGAAGACCCCCCGCTCCGTTCGGTACCGGTCCCCACGAGGGGAGGGACCGGTGCCGGACGGGCGGTGGCACGCCGCTGCCGCGCCGCCGGTTCGGGCGGGTGTGGCGGGGGCAGGGTCGTCGTAGACGCGGGCCGCTGGTGGCCCGCCGCGCCGGGGCTGCCCGTGCGAGCAGGGGAGGACGCATGAAGGTGTCCGTGGACCGGAACGCCTGTTACGGCTCGGCCGAGTGCGCGTACCGCGCTCCCGAGGTCTTCGACTTCGTCGAGGGGTACGGCGTGGTCAGGCCCGGCCGGGAGGATTCCGGCGACGATCCGCTGGTGCGCGAGATCGCGGAGAGGTGTCCTTCGCAGGCTGTGCTGCTGGGGGAATGAGGCGGACGTGGCGCGGGCCCCCGGGCCGGTGGGCCAGGGGGCGTTCCGTGTCGACGGTCGGGTACGCAAGTCGCCAGTGTGTCGAGACGTCCGCGGGGCTGGATGTCCGCCTGAGGGGCTCAGCAGTCGAGGTGGGACGCGTACTGCTCGGTGCTCTCCTGGCGGTGGGTGGTCTCGGTGCGGTCCGGGGCGGCGACGCGGTGCGGGGTACCGGTGCCCGTCTCCCGTCCGGTGAGGGCGCGGTGCCGGCAGTGGGGGGACTTCCCGTGGGCCTCGGCCCGGATGCGCTGCTTCATCGTGGGGGGCAGGGCTCTGGCTTGTGACCAGACCTGGTGGCTCGTGGCCGCCGGTGCCGTCGGGGCGGTGTGCTCCGTGCTGCCGTGACTCGGGCTCTCGGTGCGGGCCGAGGCGGCCGGGGCGGTCGCGGTGACGAGTCCGAGCGCCGTGCACAGCGCGAGGAAGGCGGTGACGATGGCGGTCCACAGCGTCATGACCTTGTTCCTGGCCATGGCCCCTCACTTTCAGGTTGGGCGATTTGCGTACTTTCCTCATGATGTGTATGCGGGCCGCGAAGTAGTGGACCGACGCCCGTGGCGCGTCGATGTTCAGATGAACACCACTCGGATGGGTGCAAGGAGGTGGAAAACCCCTGAAAGTGCCGTCAATCAGGAGGAAGGAAACCCTCTGTGCGGGTGTGATCACCCTCCGATCGCAACAGTGCCGGGCCGCCGCAACCCCTGACAGGGGGCGGGAGTTGGAGGCCGCCGCAGGTCACCGATCGGTCTCGGCCGGTGTGTATAGTCGGGCGCCAGAGGTCCCCTACGTCAACGAAAGACGAGGTCGCGCGGTGAAGAAGCTGCTCCTGGTCGCACTGGCCGCCATCGGCGGTCTCCTTGTGTACCGCCAGATCCAGGCGGATCGCGCCGAGCAGGACCTGTGGACGGAAGCCACCGACTCCGTGCCCACCGGTACCTGAAACCCCGGCACCACGATGTGAACGGACCCCGGTCGCTGAAGCGGCCGGGGTTCCGTGTTGCCGGGCCCCGGCAGGTGGTGTACGCCTCGTCCATGGGGCGCGGACGTTTCGGACGGCCGCGCGAAAACCCTGATGGCGCAAGCGGCACCGGGCAGGATGGGCCCCGGACGGTGCGGACGGTGGCCTAGGGGCAGGGGGCGGCGCATGCGGCGGGGGTTGCGGAACGCGGTGAGGGCCCTGTGCGCGGGGGCCGTGATGTGGACCGTCGCCTGGGTACCCGCCCCGGACGCCCTGGCCGTGCCGAGCGGGACCGGCTACGCCTTCGCGCCCGGTGCCCAAAGCCTCGCGGGCGCACCGGACACCGCCGGAGCGCGGACGCTCACCCCCGGCCGGACCTACCGCAGCTCCCTCCCGGCACACGGCAGGCTCTACTACCGCCTCACCCTGACGTCCAGAGACGATGTCTACGTCCCCGTCACCGCCGTACCTCCGCGCGGCACCGGCGTCGCCGCCACGGACGGCATCCGGGTCTCGCTCCAGGACGCCGACGGCAACCCCTGCTTCTACTCCTCGGCGTCCTTCGGCGCCGGACTGAGCCCCCGGCCCGTCACGGCCGTCGGCCAGCGGGACACCGGCAAGTCCCTGTGCCAGAGCGCCGCCGTGTACTACCTGCTCGTGGAACGCCTGGACGCAAAGAACTCCGACCCGGACCGCTGGGACCTGGAGCTCGCCCCCGCCACCGAACCCGGCCTCGCCGCCACCGGCGGCCCCACCACCCCGCCCCGCTCCTGGAACTCCGCCACCCCTCTCCCGCCCGACGACGCCCCGCGGGAGAGAAGGGGAGGCGACGGCTTCGACGCCGCCCGCCCCCTCGGCCAGGGCGTCTGGCGCACCCGTCTCGCGCCCGGCGACACCCTCTTCTACAAGGTCCCGGTCGACTGGGGCCGCCAGGTGCATGCCGGGGCCGAACTGGACGCCACCACCAGCGGCCACGGCTATGTCGGCGGCGCCCTCACCCTCTCGCTGCTGAACCCGGCGCGCGTCCCCGTCGACGACGTCGCCCTCGGCTACACCGGCACCCGCCGCGCCGCCGCCCTCGCCCCGCTGCCCCCGGTCGAGTACACCAACCGCTACGCCGTCCCGAGCGGCGAGAACGCGGTCCGCTTCGCCGGTGACTACTACCTGGTCGTCCACCTCGGCGAGCGCATGGCGGACTCCTTCGGCTCCGGCCCCTTCGGGGTGACGCTCCGGGTGCGGGTGGACGGAGACGCGCATGCCGGTCCGGAGTACCTGGGGCACTCCGAGCCGGACGACCTCTTCACCGTGACCGCGCAGGACCGTCGGGCCGCGGACACCGGGGACGCCTCGGGCGGCGATCCGGCGATGCGGGCGCTGGCCTACGGCGGGCTCGGCGCCGGTACCGCGCTCCTGCTGGCGCTGGGCGCCTGGACACTGCTGGCCCGGCGCGCTCAGGCGCGGGCCAGCGCCCAGAAACCTATGGCGTAACAGACCAGCGCCAGCAGCAGCACCGGGACCGCCACCCTGGCCGGGGGGCCGGGACGCGGGCGGTGTGGGGCGCGGTGGCCGACGGGAGGGGTGCGTGGCTCCCGGGCGGGCCGGCCGGGAGGAGGGGTGCGCGGGTCGCGGGCGGTGTACGCGGCGGTCTGCGGGTCGGCGGCGGGCCGGGCCGGCCGCGGCGGCGGGAGATGGAAGCTGCCGGTGTCGGACATGGGCAGGCCGACGGCGCCCGAGGACACGGGGGCGGGGACGTTCGGGATCGGTGCGTCGGTCGTGGTGCCGCTGGTGTCCGGTGCGCCGGGTGCCCGGCGTTCCCAGCGCACGTCCACCGCGGCCGCGGGCTTGTGCGGGCCTTCGGGGCCGAAGCCGGGGGGCAGGGGGCCGAGCTGGTCGAAGATCTCGATGGGTTCGTCGTCGGGACCGGGCTCCGGCAGGAGTTCCCTTGCGGCGGCGAGCGCCTTGCGCGCACCCGTGGCCGTGCGGAAGCGGGCGGCGGGGTCGGGCTGGAGCAGGGTGGCGATCACCTGCCACAGCGGCTCGGGCACCCGCGCGGGCGCGCCCGGCGTCCCGTGCTCCAGGAAGTACCGCACGATCTCCTTGCCGTCCGGTTTGGCCCCCTCCAGGAGGTACAGGGCGACCAGGCCCACGGCGAACAGGTCACCGGGGAAGTCGGGTTCGGCCCCCAGTAGTTGCTCGGGCGCCAGATACCCCGGCGTGCCCACCACGAGGTTGGTCTCGGTGAGCCGGGGCTCCCCGAACCGCATGGCGATGCCGAAGTCGGACAGCCTGAGCCTCGGCCGGCCGGTGCCCGTGGCCTCCAGCAGCACGTTGGCGGGCTTGATGTCCCGGTGCACGACCCCCTCGGCGTGCACGGCGCTCAGGCCGGACAGCAACTGGTCCAGCAGGGTGCAGACGAACACCGGCGGAAGGGGGCCGTAGTCGTTGATCAGATGGACCAGTGAGCCGCCGGACACCAGGTCCATGGTGAACATGACCTGGTCGTCGTCGGCCGCCCAGCTCGCCGGTGCCAGCACATGCGGATGATCGATGCGCAGCGCCTGCTCGCGCACGAAGCGCAGCAGGGTGTGGGCGTCGCGCTGCTGGAGCACCTTGGCGGCGACATAGCGCCGTCTGCGGTGGTCCCAGGCGCGCCATACCGCGCCCACACCGCCACGCCCGATCGGGTCGGCAAGCTCGTACCGCCCCGCGAAGACCTCACCCATGACCGTCGCAGCTCCTCCCCCTGGTGTGCTGCCCCGGCCGTACGACCGGGCCCGGTGCCGGACCCCCTCCGGACCGGGCCGGGGGTCAGCTCTGGTGGGACTGGTAGTGCGCGACCGCGTCGGCGGTGCGGCCCGCGCCGTAGACCCGGAGGAACTCTGCCAGTTCGGGGTGGGTCGGGGCGAGGGTGTCCGCGGCGTCGATGATGTCCCCGGCGGCGGCGACCGAGCGCAGCAGCGACTGGATCTCGCGCACCACCCGCTTGACCGTCGGCGCGCCCGAACTGCTCGTCGTCTGCGTGGTGTTGCTCAGCACGGAGCCTCCCTGGGACTTCTTGATCTCGTCCATGCGGTCGGTCGCCTCGGCCGCGCTCACGCTGCCGTCCGCGACCTGGGCGGCCAGCTCCTGCAGGAGCTGCACCCGCTGGACCACGGCCGGGTTGCCGATCTTGGCGCGCTGGCCGCTCATCAACTGCGACAGCATCGGAGCCGACAGCCCCAGAGCGGCGGCGAGCCGGGCCTGATTGAGCCCGAGATCGTCGATGAGCTTACGGAAGAGCGCCCCCAGCGGCTCCCCGTACCAGTTCCGCTGCAGCTCCCGCGCTCTCGCGGTGGCTTCCTGCTGTGCGGCGTCCATTGCGTCTCCCCATCGCTTCCCCAGAAACCGAGGTTCGCTGTAGCGAACCACGTCGAGCATCCTACGGAGCGTGGTCATTCGCGGGGACCCCCAATCTTTTTGCGGGATACGGGGGGTGAACCGGTACTCTGGTCTGCGACGCCCGCCGGGAGCAGGTTCTCCTGCCGGTCGTTCCCTTCCGGGGCCTTAGCTCAGTTGGTAGAGCGCTGTCTTTGCATGGCAGATGTCAGGGGTTCGACTCCCCTAGGCTCCACAGCGAAAGCCCCCTCCGACCTGCGGAAACGCAGATCGGAGGGGGCTTCTTCGTGCCACCGTGGGGACGGGGCTCAGGGTTTCGCGGGGTGCTGTTTCACGTGAAACAGCGGGTGGTGCCCGTGACTTGGGGGTCAGGTCACCTGTTCTCGTCGCCCTCGATGTCTTCGTCGATCTTCGCCTGGACCTCCGGGTCCAGCACGGAGGGGCCGGTGCCGTCGACCGAGTGCAGCCGGGCGGCGTCGGGCATCTCCGTGGCGGCCGGCGGCTCGACCAGCCAGTCCGGGTTGGCCTGGCGGTCCCACCACTGCCACACGGCGTAGGCGCCGCCCGCGAGCAGGCTCGCCAGTGCCACGTACTTCAGCGCCCGGCCCCTGCGGCCCCGGCGCTCGTTGCGGCGGGCCAGGTTCTCGATCTGCTTGGCCGAGACATTGCCCCGCAGCGCGACCAAGGCGGCGGCACTGCGTGCGGCGGCCTCGTCGTACACCGGGGTGGCGGCGGCCACGGCCTGCTCGATCACCGGACGGGACGCCTCGGCCGCCTGCTTGGCGGCCTTGCGGGTGAGCACGGCTGCCTCCTGCGCTGCCTGGTCGACCTTCGGCGGCACATGGGAGAGGGCTCGCTCCACCCGAGGGGCGAGCCGGGCGTCGTACTGAAGGCGTGCCTGGTCGGCCGCCTGGGCGACCACGGGCGCCAGCCGTACACGTGCCTCCTGCGTGTAATGAGCGGCACGCTCCTTGGCCGTGTCGGCATAAGGCGCCACCACGTCCGCTGCGTGCAGCACGCTGTCCTTGGCCGAACCGGTCGCGGCGCGCACGCTGTCGATGCGGGTCACGGGAACCTCCTCCTCGGTGGCGTACGGTATTTCGACTGTCCACCCTGTTACGGATCATGCCTGCCTCGGGCCCACGCAGCATGCGTGGACGGGCATACGGGTGCCGATCTCTGTCGAATTCGTGAAATTCCGGGCAGCCGGCCCCGCTGACGACCCTGCCACGATTCCCCGCCGAGCGCCGCCCGCGCGGGGCCGAACTCGCCGCCGCCCGCCCGGCTCCGGGCCGCCCCGGGCGTGCGAGGATCGGAGGCGAACGGAAAGACAACGGAAGGCAGATCGTGGCCGAGCAGCTTTACGCCACCCTGAAGACGAACCACGGCGACATCAAGATCCGGCTGTTCGCGAACCACACGCCGGCCACGGTGAGGAACTTCGTCGAGCTGGCCCAGGGCGAGCGCTCCTGGAAGCATCCGGGGACGGGCGTGGAGAGCACGGACCGGCTGTACGACGGCACCACCTTCCACCGGGTGATCAGCGGGTTCATGCTGCAGGGCGGCGACCCGCTCGGCACCGGCATCGGCGGCCCCGGCTACCAGTTCCCGGACGAGTTCCACCCCGATCTGTCCTTCAACAAGCCGTATCTGCTCGCCATGGCCAACGCCGGGCCGGGCACCAACGGCTCGCAGTTCTTCATCACGGTCTCGCCGACCACCTGGCTGAACCGCAAGCACACCATCTTCGGCGAGGTCGCCGACCAGGCGAGCCAGAAGGTGGTCGACGCCATCGCCGCCGTCCCCACCGGCCGCAACGACCGTCCGGTCGAGGACGTGGTGATCGAGTCCGTGGTCGTGGAGAAGACCGAGAGCTGACCCGGAAGCTGACCCGGAAGCGCACCCGGCGCCGGTAAATCCCGCATAGGGAACCAAACGCCCCGCTCGTCCGTAAGGATGAGCGGGGGCGGAGCCGCGCCCCCGGAGCTCCGGCGGACGACGCGAGGGACAAGGGGATCTCATGGACCAGGCCGCAGCCGGCGCCCAGGACGCCCGCAGCGTGCCCGGGTGCTACCGCCACCCGGACCGCGAGACCGGTGTGCGCTGCACCCGCTGCGACCGGCCGATCTGCCCCGAGTGCATGGTCGACGCATCCGTCGGCTTCCAGTGCCCCGACTGCGTGCGCGGCGGCACCCCCGGCCCGAGCGGCACCGGACCGGCCGCGGGTCACGTCCCGGCCGACAACCGGCCCCGCACCCTGGCGGGCGGCACCCTGACCAGCGATCCCAGGCTGGTCACCAAGATCCTCATCGGGCTGAACCTGGCTCTCTTCCTGGTGCAGATGTCCGCGGGCGATGTCTTCACCAACCGCCTGGACCTCATCGGCCAGGCTTACGCCGCCCACCTACCCGGCGTGCAGGGTGTCGCCGAGGGCCAGTACTACCGCCTGCTGACCTCGATGTTCCTGCACAGCGGGTACGTCCACATCCTGTTCAACATGCTCAGCCTGTGGTGGATCGGCGGCCCGCTGGAGGCCGCCCTCGGCCGCGCCCGCTACCTCGCGCTCTACCTGATCTCCGGTCTGGCGGGCAGCGCGCTCACCTATCTGCTGGCCGCCCCGAATCAGCCCTCCCTGGGCGCGTCCGGTGCGATCTTCGGCCTGTTCGGCGCCACCGCCGTGCTGCTCCGCCGCCTCCGGTACGACATGCGGCCGGTCATCGTGCTGCTGGTGGTCAACCTGATCATCACGTTCGGCTGGGCGAACATCGCCTGGCAGGCGCACATCGGCGGCCTGGTCGCCGGACTGATCACCGGCGCCGCGATGGTGTACGCCCCACGCGAGCGGCGGGCCCTGGTGCAGTACGGCGCCTGTGCGCTGGTGCTCGTCGTGGTGGCCGTGCTCACCCTGGTGAGAACCGTTCAGCTCACCTGAGACCGAACTTGTCCACAGTGTGTGTCCGATCTTGTGCACACTGTGCGGTAACGACTGTGCCCCCCGCCGCTCGGATGAGTATCCGCAGGTCAGGCAGGGGGCGCTGAGATGGTGAACAGTCGTGGGATGGTGTTTCCGGCGTCAACCGGGGATTAGTTATCCACAGATCGTATTCCTTTTCCCCAGGGGGATGTGGAAACTGCCTTGGCCTGTGGATAACTCAGCGGAGAGCCGTGGGTAGAGCTCGCCGGGACCGGGCCTGGAGCCCGGTCACTTCCACTGGGTGGAGACGCCGAAGCCCGCCGCGATGAAGCCGAAGCCGACGACGATGTTCCAGTTGTCCAGGCTGTCGATCGGCAGCGAGCCGTCGGTCACGTAGAACACCACGATCCACGCCAGGCCGATGAGGAACATGGTCAGCATGACGGGCGCGACCCAGGCGCTGTTGGTGAGCTTGATGGCCTGCGCCTGCTTGACGGGCGGCGGCGTGTAGTCGGCCTTCTTGCGGATACGTGACTTCGGCACGAAGGTCTCTCCCTGTCGATGCGCTGCGTGGCCGCGCAGGTGTCTGGGTCGGGCTCGGGGCAGCGTACGAGGGGACGGCAAGGGCACACTGAGCGCTCCCCCGGACGTCCGTTAGCGTAGTGCTTCCGCGGCGCCGAAGGAGATAAGGGTACGTTGAGCAATTCTGCCGACTCCCAGGGTACGGAATCAATGGGTTCCGCTCCGGCCCGTCGTCCGCGCTTCAGGCCGGTCCGGATTCTCACCGCCGGGGTCTTCGCTCTGGCCGGGCTCATCTTCGTGACCAGCTTCAACACCGCCAAGGGCACCGACCTGCGCACCGACACCTCGCTGCTGAAGCTGTCGGACCTGATCCAGGAGCGCAGCCGGAAGAACCAGGGCCTGGACGAGTCCAACGCCACACTGCGGCACAACGTCGAATCGCTGGCCGAGGGCGACGACGGCAGCAGCCGTGCCCAGGACGAGCGGCTGGGCGGTCTCGAGAAGAGCGCCGGCACCGAGCGGCTCACCGGCAAGGCGGTCACCGTCACCCTCAACGACGCCCCGCCGAACGCCACCGCCAAGCTCCCCGGCTATCCCCCGCCGCAGCCCGACTACCTCGTCATCCACCAGCAGGACCTCCAGGCGGTGGTCAACGCGCTGTGGCACGGCGGCGCCCAAGGCATCAAGGTCATGGACCAGCGGCTGATCTCCACCAGCGCGGTCCGCTGCGTCGGCAACACCCTGATCCTCCAGGGCCGGGTCTACTCGCCCCCGTACAAGATCACCGCTGTGGGTGACCCGGACCGGCTGAAGCAGGCGCTCGCCGCGAGCAAGGCGATCCAGAACTACATGGTGTACGTCAACGTCTACGGCCTCGGCTGGGACGTGGCCGACGAGGGCACCGTCACCCTGCCCGGCTACACCGGCACCGTCGACCTGCACTACGCGACCCCGGTGAAGTAGCCGCAGCTCACCCGGCGACCGCATGTTCGCCCGCCCCGGCGGGCCTGGAGCGGCGCGAAAACGGCACGCTCGTCGTTGAGGTGATCGGGGCCCGGACCCGTATGTCCAGGTGTGCTCCAGGCAGGCCGGTGACGGACCCGGCGCCGTTAGTCTGGTGCCGTACGGCGTGAGTCAGGAGCCGTGGAGGAACGGAAGGGACGGCATGTACGGCTGGATCTGGCGGCATCTGCCGGGCAACGCGTTGGTGAGGGCACTGATCTCGCTCGTGCTCGTCGTGGCCGCGGTCTACGTCCTGTTCCAGTACGTGTTCCCCTGGGCGGAACCGCTGCTGCCCTTCAACGATGTGACGGTGGACAACCAGTGAGCAGCGCGCGGATTCTCGTCGTCGACAACTACGACAGCTTCGTCTTCAACCTCGTCCAGTACCTGTACCAGCTCGGCGCCGAGTGCGAGGTGCTGCGCAACGACGAGGTGACCACGGCCCACGCCCAGGACGGTTTCGACGGCGTCCTCCTCTCGCCCGGACCGGGCACGCCCGAGGAGGCCGGGGTCTGCGTGGACATGGTCCGGCACTGCGCCGCGACCGGCGTCCCGGTCTTCGGGGTCTGCCTCGGCATGCAGTCGATGCAGGTCGCCTACGGCGGTGTGGTCGACCGGGCGCCGGAGCTGCTGCACGGCAAGACCTCGCCCGTGATCCACGAGGGCCGGGGTGTCTTCGCCGGCCTCCCGACGCCGTTCATCGCCACCCGGTACCACTCGCTGGCCGCCGAGCCGGCCACCGTGCCCGCCGAGCTCGAGGTCACCGCCCGCACCGAGGACGGGATCATCATGGGGCTGCGCCACCGTGAACTCCCGGTGGAGGGCGTGCAGTTCCATCCCGAGTCGGTGCTGACCGAGCACGGCCACCGGATGCTGGCCAACTGGCTGGCCGAGTGCGGCGACCGCGACGCGGTGGCGAGGTCGGCGGGGCTCGCCCCGGTGGTGGGCAGGGCCTCGGCGTGACCACGCCGCGCCCGGAGCGCGAGGACGGGTACGGCGGGGTGCCGTACGGGTCCTACGGTCCGGCGTTCATGGGCCCGGCCGATCCGGGAACGGCGCGGATGCCCGCCGTGGACGACTACGCGCCGATGCCCGAACTCCCGCTGGACGACCGGACGATGGCGCTGCGGATGCCCGGTGCGCCGGAGGGCGCGTACGGCTCGCTGAGCGCCTCCGCCGGAGCCTCGGGCGCCGGATCAGCCACCGGAGGCCGCGCGGCCCGCAGGAAGGCCGCCAAGCGTGGCGGCGGGCACGGTGGACGGCGTGGCGGTGGCCGGGACACGGGAGCGGCGGTACCGGCGGGGTCCGGGTCGGGCTCGGGGCGGCCGCTGTCGCGGATGGAGGCCCGGCAGCAGGCGCGGGCGCGCAAGCCGGGGGCGGCGGTCCTGGTGAGCCGGGCGGTCGGCGAAATCTTCATCACCACCGGCGTGGTCATGCTGCTGTTCGTCACCTACCAGCTCTGGTGGACGAACGTCCGGGCGCACGCGGAGGCGGGCAGCGAGACGAGCCAGCTCCAGGACGACTGGGCGAACGGCAAGCGGGCGCCGGGTGCGTTCGAGCCGGGGCAGGGGTTCGCCATCCTGCACATCCCCAAGCTGGACGTGGTCGCGCCGATCGCGGAGGGCGTCAGCAACAAGAACGTGCTCGACAAGGGCATGGTCGGCCACTACGGCGAGGCCCCGCTGAAGACGGCGATGCCGTACGACAAGACGGGCAACTTCGGGCTCGCCGCGCACCGCAACACCCATGGTGAGCCGTTCCGCTACGTCAACCGGCTGGTGGCGGGCGACGCGGTCGTGGTCGAGACGCAGGACGAGTACTTCGTGTACAAGGTGGCGTCGATGCTGCCGGTGACGCCGCCGTCCAACACCAGTGTGCTGAATCCGGTGCCCAAGGGGTCCGGGTTCACCCAGCAGGGGCGGTACATCACCCTGACCACCTGCACGCCCGAGTTCACCAGCAAGTACCGGCTGATCGTCTGGGGCAAGATGGTCGAGGAACGCCCGCGCAGCAAGGGCAAGCCGGACGCGCTCATCCAGTAGCGGCGGTCCGCCGATCAGCCGAAGAGCAGAACATGGGCAGGGGATCTGTGGCAGCGACCGCCGACGGCACCGAAGAGCACACGGCCGCGTCCGGTACGGGCGGGGGCCCGCCGCGGGGGCAGGGGCCGATCGCCCTCGCGGTCAGCTTCCTCGGGGAACTCCTCATCACGGCCGGGATCGTGCTCGGTCTCTTCGTCGTCTACTCGCTGTGGTGGACGAACGTCGTCGCCGACCGGCACGCCGACCGGCAGGCCGACAAGGTCCGCGACAACTGGGCGCACGCCAGCACCGGCCCCGGCGCGCTGGACACCAAGCAGGGCATCGGCTTCCTCCATGTCCCGGCCATGCGCAACGGCACCGTGCTGGTGGAGAAGGGCACCTCTCCGGACGTCCTCGACGAGGGTGTGGCCGGCTACTACACCGACCCGGCCAAGGCCACGCTCCCGATGACCGGCAAGAAGGGCAACTTCACCCTCGCCGCCCACCGCGACGGCCACGGCGCCAAGTTCCACAACATCGACAAGGTGCGGGAGGGCGACCCGGTCGTCTTCGAGACCAAGGACGAGTGGTACGTCTACAAGGTCTACTCGGTCCTCCCCGAGACCTCGAAGTACAACGTCGACGTCCTCGCCCAGGTCCCGAAGGAATCCGGCAAGGCCGAGCCGGGCCACTACATCACCCTGACGACCTGCACCCCGGTCTACACGAGCCGCTACCGCTACGTGGTCTGGGCGGAACTGGTCCGCACCGAGAAGGTGGACAGCGACCGGACGCCTCCGAAGGAACTGCGCTGACCGACGCCCTCCAGGGCACGAGCGGAGAACGACACAGTCCCCCGGCACCGAATGGGTGCCGGGGGACTGTGTCGTCGGTACGCGGGGCGGGTCAGCCGTTCTGGCCGCCGAAGATGCCGCCGCCGTTGTTGCCACCCTGGCTCACGACCCCGAGGGTCACGGTGTCGCCCTTGTTGACCGGGGTGCCGGGCTGGGGGTTCTGCTGGAAGACCAGGCCGTTCTCGTCTCCGGCGCCCGGCCCCTGGGCCTGGACCTGGAGGCCGAGGTCGGTGAGGGCCTTGCGGGCGTCCTTGAGGGCCTGGTTGCGGACCTCGGGCACCTGGACCTGCTGCGGGGTGTCGTTCTTGCCCACGCTGACGGACACCGGGGTGTTCTTCTTGACCTGCGTGCCGGCCGGCGGGTTGGTGCTCTGGACCTTGCCGTTCTGGGCCGGGTCGGCCACGGGCTGGTCGTTGCAGGTCGGGGCGAGGCCCGCCTGCTGGAGGGCGGCCTTGGCCTCGTCACAGGTCTTGCCGGTGACGTCCGGAACCGCGATCTTCTCCTCCGCCTTGGCGACGATCAGAGTGATCTTCGAGCCCTTCTGGACCTCGTTGCCGCCGACGGGGTTCTGGTCGAGAACGTTGCCGGGGGTGTCGCTGGAGACGCGGAGCTCCTTCTTCACCGTGAGCTGGTAGTCGTCGCCTTCCAGCTTGTCCCTGGCGTCGTCGAAGCTGAGCCCGATGACGCTCGGGACCGTCACCTTGGGCGCGCCCGTGGAGACGGACAGGTTGACGGTGTCGTCCTTCTTGACGTCCGAGCCGGCCGCCGGGTCCTGCGTACAGATCTTGTTCTTGGGCTGGTTGTCACACGGCTTGCGTGTGATGTCGCCCAGCTTCAGATCCGAGGCCTCCGCCATCTTCCGGGCGTCCTCGAGGGAGCTGCCCACGAAGTTCGGCGCCTGGAACGGTTTCTCGGGCTTGCCGGAGAAGATCCACATCCCGATCAGGACGGCGCCGACGAGCACCAGCACGCCCGCGACCGCGAGCAGGATCGTGGAGGTGTTGTTGCTCTTCTTCTGCTGGCGCCGCCGGTCGGGCCGGTCGTCGTAGCCGTAGCCGCCGTCGTCCGGGTTCATCGGCGGGAGCATCGTCGTCGCCCCGGCCGGCTCCTGCCGCATGGCGGTGGTGGCCTGGTCGTCGGCGTAGCCGTAGCCGACCGTGCTCATGGCCGCGGTCGCGGCGACGGGCTGGCCGTCGAGGCACGCCTCGATGTCGGCGCGCATCTCGTCGGCCGACTGGTAGCGGTAGTCCGGGTCCTTGGTCAGCGCCTTGAGGACGATCGCGTCCATCTCCGGCGTGATCTCGGGGTCGAACACGCTCGGCGGCTGCGGCTCCTCGCGGACGTGCTGGTAGGCCACGGCCACCGGGGAGTCGCCGACGAACGGCGGACGGACGGTCAGCAGCTCGTAGAGGAGGCAGCCCGTGGAGTACAGGTCGGAACGGGCGTCGACCTGCTCGCCCTTGGCCTGCTCCGGCGAGAGGTACTGGGCGGTGCCGATCACGGCCGCGGTCTGCGTCATCGTCATCCCGGAGTCGCCCATGGCGCGGGCGATGCCGAAGTCCATCACCTTGACCTGACCGTTGCGGGTCAGCATGACGTTCGCCGGCTTGATGTCCCGGTGGACGATGCCGCTGCGGTGGGCGTACTCCAGGCCCTGGAGGATGCCGATGGTCATCTCCATCGAGCGCTCGGGCAGCAGCTTGCGCCCGGAGTGCAGCAGCTCACGGAGCGTGGAGCCGTCGACGTACTCCATCACGATGTACGGGATCGAGACCCCGTCGATGTAGTCCTCGCCCGTGTCGTAGACCGCGACGATCGCGGGATGGTTGAGCGAGGCGGCAGACTGGGCCTCCCGGCGGAACCGGGCCTGGAAGGACGGATCACGCGCGAGGTCCGCGCGCAGCGTCTTCACCGCCACGGTGCGGCCGAGGCGGGTGTCATGCGCGAGGTAGACCTCGGCCATGCCACCACGGCCGAGCACGTGGCCCAGCTCGTACCGGCCGCCTAGGCGACGCGGCTCTTCCATAGCTACTTACCAGCCCTCTCCGTCGGTCCCGGCCGGCACGGGTGTGCGCGGCCGGAGCTGCCGTCCGGGCCTACCGTACCCGGCTCGCTCTGTGTGACCTGGCCAAGCCGGTAACCCGATACCGGACCGGTATCGCAACGTGCGCCGATGTGAAGGACACGTGAGCGGGGTCACTTCTTGGAGTTGATGACCGCCTCCATGACGTTCTTCGCGATCGGGGCGGCCAGGCCGCCGCCGGAGATGTCGTCGCGGACGGCGTTGTCGTCCTCGATGACCACGGCCACGGCCACCGGAGCGCTGTGGTCGGGCAGCTTGGCGTAGGAGATGAACCACGCGTAGGGGTTCTCGCTGTTCTCCACACCGTGCTGCGCGGTACCGGTCTTGCCGCCCACGGTCACGCCGTTGATCTGCGCGTTCTTACCGGTGCCGTCCTTGACGACGGTCTCCATCATCGACTGCAGGATCTGCGCGTTGCCCGGCGACAGCGGCTGGTTCAACTCCTGCGGCTCGGTCTTCTCGATCGGGTCGATGCCGGAGGACTGCAGCGAGTCCACCATGTACGGCTTCATCAGCTTGCCGTCGTTGGCGACCGCGGAGGCGACCATGGCCATCTGCAGCGGGGTCGCGGCGGTGTCGAACTGGCCGATGGAGGACAGCGCGGTCTGCGAGTCGTTCATGTCCTTGCCGAACACCGAGGCGTTGGCGCGGGTCGGCGTGAAGTGCTCCGAGGTGAAGCCGAACTTCTTCGCCTCTTCCAGCATCTTGTCGTTGCCGAGGTCGGCGCCGATCTTGCCGAAGACGGTGTTGCAGGAGAACTGGAGCGCGACGCGCATGGTCGCGTCCTTGCAGGGGATGTTGCCCTCGTTCTTCAGCTCGGTCTGCGTGCCGGGCATGACCCAGGGCAGCGGGCTGTCCGTCTTCTGGTCGGCCGAGGAGTACTTGCCGCTCTCCAGCGCCGCGGCGGCGGTGACCACCTTGAAGGTCGAGCCGGGCGGGTAGGTCTCGCGCAGCGCCCGGTTGAGCATCGGGTCGGCGGAGTCGCTCTTCTTCTGGAGCTTCCCCCAGGCCGCCGCGTCGCCGTCACGGGAACCCGCGAAGGACGACGGGTCGTACGAGGGGTACGAGGCCAGCGAGAGGATCTTGCCGGTGGAGGGCTCCAGCGCGACGACCGCGCCCTTGCCGCCCTGGTTCTTCAGCCCGGCGTACGCGGCCTTCTGGGCCGCGGCGTTGAGCGTGGTGACGACGTTGCCGCCCTGCTTGGGCTTGCCGGTCAGCATGTCCAGGGTGTTGCGGAAGAACAGCCGGTCGTCGTTGCCGGTCAGGATGCCGTCGTTGATCTTCTCGAGCTGGGTGCTGTCGAACGCCTGGGAGGAGTAGCCGGTGACCGGGGCCCACATGGGCCCGTTCTTGTACGTGCGCTTGTACTTGAAGTCGCCGGCCTTGGTCTCGACCGAACCCGTTATCGGCTCGCCGTCCACGATGATGTCGCCGCGCGGGGCGGCGTAGCGCTCGATGGCGACCCGGCGGTTGTCCCCGGCGGTGCGGAGCTCGTCGGCCTTCACGTACTGGAGCCAGTTGTCGCGGATCAGCAATGCCAGGACGAGCAGTCCGCAGAAGATTGCGATGCGGCGCAGGGGCTTGTTCACGTCCGGCCTTTCCACGAGCTGACAGGGGCGGCGCCTGTCGCTTCGGTCTCTCGGTGTCGCTGGTGCTGGCCCCCGTCCCTGGCCGCCCACAGTCTAGGGGCACCGTCTGTGGACGCGGACGCTCCGGCAGCCGGGCGACGGGACCCGCCCAGAGGTACGGTCCCGTCGCCCGCCGCGCTCACTGCGGGTCGGGCCCGGTGGCGCCGGGCCGCACGATCTGCGTCATCTCGGCGTCGGGGCTGGCGGCCGGGCTGGGCGCGGGGCGCCGTGCCGTGTCGCTGATGCGGATCAGGATGCCGATGAGCGCCCAGTTGGCGATGACGGACGAACCGCCGTACGCGAGGAAGGGCATCGTCATACCGGTCAGCGGGATGAGACCCATCACACCGCCGGCGACGACGAACACCTGGAGGGCGAAGGCGCCGGACAGGCCCACCGCGAGCATCTTGCCGAAGGGGTCGCGGGCGGCGAGGGCGGTGCGCACACCGCGCTCGACGATCAGGCCGTAGATCAGCAGGATCGCCATGAGGCCCGCCAGGCCCAGCTCCTCGCCGAAGGTGGCGAGGATGAAGTCGGAGTTGGCGGCGAAGCGGATCAGTTCGGAGTGGCCCTGGCCCCAGCCGGTGCCGAGGGTGCCGCCGGAGCCGAACGCCCACAGGGCCTGCTGGAGCTGGTCGGAGTGCACACCGGTGACGCCCGGCGTACGGCTCAGCTCGTACTCGTGGAACGGGTTGAGCCATGCCTGGACACGAACCTGGATGTGCGGCTCGAAGCTCGCCACGCCGACCGCGCCCGCCGCCGACATCAGCAGACCGAAGACGATCCAGCTCGTCCGCTCGGTGGCCACGTACAGCATGATCACGAACATGCCGAAGAACAGCAGCGAGGTGCCGAGGTCCGTCTCGAAGACCAGGATCAGGATCGAGATGAACCAGACGACCAGGATCGGGCCGAGGTCGCGGCCGCGCGGCAGGTAGAGGCCCATGAAGCGGCGGCTGGCCAGTGCGAGCGCGTCCCGCTTGACCATCAGATAGCCCGCGAAGAACACCGCCAGCACGATCTTGGCGAACTCGCCCGGCTGGATGGTGAAGCTGCCGATCTGGATCCAGATCTTGGCGCCGTAGACGTTGGCGCCGAGGCCGGGGACCAGCGGGAGCAGCAGCAGGAACAGCGCGACCACCATGGAGATGTAGGTGTAGCGCTGGAGCGTGCGGTGTTCCTTGAGGAAGATCAGCACGACCACGAACAGTGTGATGCCCATGGCGGTGTAGATCAGCTGGTTGGTCGCCTTGCCGCCCGCGACATGGATCGACTGCAGCAGCTTGGACTGGTCCAGCCGCCAGATGGCGACCAGGCCGAGCCCGTTGAGCAAGGTGGCCAGCGGCAGCAGCAGCGGGTCGGCGTACGGGGCGAACTTGCGCACCGCGAGGTGGGCGACGCCGGCCAGCAGACCGAGGCCGAAGCCGTAGCCGAGCAGGCCCGCGGGGACCTGGTCGTTGAGGGCCAGGCCCACGTTGGCGTAGGCGAACACCGGGATGACCACGGCGAAGATCAGCAGGGCCAGCTCGGTGTTGCGGCGGCTCGGCGCACCGATCGAGCCGATCGTGGACGTCTGGTGCGTCGGCGTGTTCGTAGTACTGCTCATCGTGTGACGGGGCCTCTCACGGCTTGCCTACTGCTTGCCGCACTGATCGGCGACCTTCTGCTCATCCTCGGAGAGGCTGGGGCCGGGCCGGGGAGTGGCGGTTGCGGTCGGGGACTTCGAGGGCGACGCCGGGGACTTCGACGAGGAGGCCGAGGGGTCCGGCGTGGGGCTGGCCTTGGTGAAGGCGGTCTTGGTGGCACCGGTGGCGCCGCCGGTCGCGCCCTGGCCCGTCTTGGAGCTCTGCTGCTCGCGCTCGGCGGCGGCGCGCTCGGACTCCTTGCGGCAGGCGGACGCCTGCGTGGAGAGCGCCTCCACCTTGGAGCGGGCCTGGGGCAGGCCGCCCGCCACCACGATCGTGTTCTTGACCTGCTTCTGCTGGTAGGGCGGCAGGTACTTGAGTTCGATCTCGGGGTGGTCCTGCTCGACCTTGGACAGCGAGACCCAGGCGAGGTCCTGGCTGATGCCCCGGTAGAGCGCGACGTGTTCGCCGTTGATACCGACGTAGTACTGGGTCTGGGTCCAGCGCCAGCCGCCGTAGACGGCGCCGCCGATCACCGCGAGGGCGACGGCGCTCCAGAGGGAACGCTTCAGCCAGCGGCGGCCCTTGCGGGGCTTGGTGAAGTCCTCGTCGGAGTAGTCGCCGAAGGAGCCCTCGGGGGCGTACTCGTCGGTGCCGCCGGGGGACTGGCCGTGCCTGCCGCCGCCACCCTGCCTGCGGCCCTGGCGGCCGAGGTTCGAGGCGCGGCCGGCCGGGGTCTGCATGATCCCGTTGTCGGGGTTCAGGTGGTGCTGGTTCTCGGCCACGGCGCCGACCACGACCGGGGTGTCGGAGAGCTGCCCGGCGAGGGTGTCACCGGTCTCCAGGTCGAGCACGTCGGCGACGATCACCGTGATGTTGTCGGGGCCGCCGCCGCGCAGCGCGAGCTGGATCAGCTCCTGCACGGTCTCCTGCGGGCCCTGGTAGCTGGCGAGCGCCTCCTCCATCGTCTGGTGGGAGACGACGCCGGAGAGCCCGTCGGAGCAGATCAGGTAGCGGTCGCCGGCGCGGACCTCGCGGATGGAGAGGTCGGGCTCGACGTGGTCGCCGCTGCCGAGGGCGCGCATCAGCAGCGCGCGCTGCGGGTGGGCGTCGGCCTCCTCCTCGGTGATCCGGCCCTCGTCGACCAGGCGCTGCACCCAGGTGTGGTCCTGGGTGATCTGGCTGAGCATGCCGTCGCGCAGCAGGTAGGCGCGTGAGTCGCCGACGTGCACGAGGCCGAGCCGCTGGCCGGTCCACAGCAGGGCGGTCAGGGTGGTGCCCATGCCCTCGAGCTGGGGGTCCTCCTCGACCATGGTGCGCAACTGTTCGTTGGCACGGCGCGCGGCGTTGCCGAGCGAGGTGAGGATGTCGGAGCCGGGCACGTCGTCGTCGAGCGTGACCAGGGTGGAGATGACCTCCGAGGAGGCGACCTCACCAGCGGCCTGGCCGCCCATGCCGTCGGCGATGGCGAGCAGGCGCGGACCGGCGTAACCGGAGTCCTCGTTGCCCTCCCGGATCATGCCCTTGTGCGATCCGGCGGCGAAGCGCAGTGACAGGCTCATGCGCACCTCGCCAGTCGGCTCCGGGTACAGCCGGTCGTGTCGAGCCACACTGCCCACCCTCCGGTCGGGAGCGCGGCGGGGACCGGATTGCGATCCGCCGCCGCGTGCTCGCTCCGCTCGCGCTCATTCATTGGTGTAGCACTACTTCCGCAGCTCGATGACGGTCTTGCCGATGCGGATCGCACCGCCCAGCGGGACCGGCGTCGGGGTCGTCAGCCGGGACCGGTCCAGGTACGTGCCGTTGGTGGAACCGAGGTCCTCCACGATCCACTGACCGTCACGGTCGGGGTAGATCCTGGCATGCCTGCTGGAGGCGTAGTCGTCGTCCAGCACGATCGTCGAGTCGTGCGCGCGGCCCATGGTGATGGTCTGGCCCTGGAGCGCGACGGTGGTCCCGGCGAGGGTGCCCTCGGTGACGACGAGCTTGCTGGGCGCGTTGCGCCGCTGGCGGCCACCGCTCTGCTGGGCCCGCTGTCCACGCTGGCCGCGCTGTTGCGGCGGCGCGGACTGCTGCCGGGCGGCGGTCTGCGGGCGCGTGGCTTCCCTGCGCGATCCCCGCTGTGTGACACGCGTACCGAACAGATCGCTGCGGATGACCTGCACGGCCACGATGACGAACAGCCACAGTACGGCCAGGAAACCCAGCCGCATGACCGTGAGGGTCAGCTCTGACATTGCCCCCGCTTCACCCTTCGGCTTGCCTATAGATAACGGTGGTGCTGCCCACGACGATCCGCGAGCCGTCGCGGAGCGTAGCGCGGGTGGTGTGCTGCCCGTCCACCACGATGCCGTTGGTGGAGCCGAGGTCCTGGACGGTCGAGGGCGTTCCGGTCCGGATCTCACAGTGCCGGCGGGAGACGCCGGGGTCGTCGATCCGTACATCTGCCTCGGTGCTGCGGCCCATCACCAGGGTCTGGCGGGAGATCTGGTGGCGGGTGCCGTTGACCTCGACCCAGTACCGGGTCGCGCCGCCGCCCATCGGGGCGGCCGAGGGCCGCTGGGTGGCGGGCTGGGGGTAGCCGTAGCCGCCGGGCCGGGCGCCGGGAGGCGGCGCGGACGGCATCGGGGGGGCTCCGGCGGGCGGGTAGCCGTACCCGCCCTGGGGGGCCTGGGGACCCGCGGGGCCCGGGCCGCCGGACTGGGGGGCCTGGGGCTCCTGGCTGCTGGAGGAGGCGAGGGTGCGGCTGCGCACCCGGTACAGACCGGTGTCCAGGTCGGGGGCCTTCTCCAGGGTGACCTTGATCGGCCCCATGAAGGTGTAGCGCTGCTGCTTGGCGTAGTCGCGGACCATTCCGGCCAGCTCGTCGCCGAGCTGTCCGGAGTAGGGGCTGAGCCGCTCGTGGTCGGGCGTGCTCAGTTCCACGATGAAGTCGTTGGGGACCACGGTCCGGTCGCGGTTCCAGATGGTCGCGTTGTTGTCGCACTCCCGCTGGAGCGCGCCGGCGATCTCCACCGGCTGGACCTCGGACTTGAACACCTTGGCGAAGGTGCCGTTGACCAGACCTTCGAGGCGCTGCTCGAATTTCTTCAGGACTCCCATGGGGCACCTCCTCCGTCGCTGCCGTTCTGCCGTGCCGTGCTCGGCGCGGCAGCCTCGCCGGTACTGCTCACTGATCGTATCTACGCGCCCGGCAATCAGCCGGTTCCCCCAGCGGCTCCCCTTCGAACTCCTTCGGAGGAGGATCGTAGAGGCGGCCTTGCTCCAGTGTCCCGCACCCGGCGGCCGGTCCGGTCCCCCTGTGGATGAGATGGCCGGGACCGGTACGAGGTTGATACCTGAACAGCTTTCTCCACAGGGGCGGGGCTCGCGGGGCGCCCGCCGGGGCCGGCGTGCGGTGCGGGTTCATGGGCGGGGCGGGACAGATGGCCAGGTGGGGGGCCTGCAGAAGGGATGTGATTCCACCCCGTGGGCCGTGCTAATGTTCTGCATGTCGGAAGGGGCCAGCCCGCAAGGGCCGAACCGGAAGACACACCCAATGCGCGGGTGGCGGAATAGGCAGACGCGCTGGATTCAGGTTCCAGTGCCCGAAAGGGCGTGGGGGTTCAACTCCCCCCTCGCGCACAACAGTCAAGTGGGCGGCATCGTGAAGATGCCGCCCACTTTGGCGTTTCCGACCAGAGGCTCCTCCGGCGACTGCTTGTGAGGAAGGTCTCAGGAGTCCGGAGCCGGACGGAAGTTGGCCGGAGCGCGGGCGCCGGGCTTCTCTCGGACCTCGCCGGGCTTCTCTCGGACCTCTCAACGTGGTCTTCGGCAGCCCTTGCTGGTGCGGAGAGGCCGGGGGATGTCCGCAACCGGCGAGTTGTCCACAGGGTCTGACGCGTTTCGGTCACCGCATGTACCTTCTGCACGAGTTGATGTTCGAGACGCTCGTGCGGGGCGTGGGCGGTCTGGGTGCGGGGGAGGCGGTCGTGGTGGCCGGAGCCGGAGTGGAGCTCGCCGACGCGGCGCTGGAGAGCCGGGTGCCACGGCTGCGCGGGTTCGCGCAGTGGCCGCCGGACGGCTCCGCCAAGCACCAGGGCAAGGCGCTGCGGGCCGACGTACCCCGCGCCTCCCACCGGGACCTCGTGCTGGACGGCGCCCGTCCGGACGCGGTCGCCGCGGTCGAGGAGTCCAACACCGGGCGCATCCCCGAGCTGACCCCGATCCGGGTGGGCCGTATGGCCGCGTCCCCCTTCGCCTTCCTGCGCGGCTCGGCCGGCCTCATGGCGTACGACCTGGCCCGCACCCCGGCGACCGGCATCGGTACCCAGCTCTGCGGCGACGCCCACGCGGCCAACTTCGGTCTGTACGGGGACGCGCGCGGTGGTCTGGTCATCGACCTCAACGACTTCGACGAGACCGTGCACGGCCCGTGGGAGTGGGACCTCAAGCGGCTCGCCGCTTCGCTGGTGCTCGCCGGGCGTGAGGCCGGGGCCGACGAGGACACCTGCCGTGCCGCCGCGCGGGACGCCGTGGGCGCGTACCGGCGCACGATGAGACTGCTCGCCAAGCTGCCCGCGCTCGACGCCTGGAACGCCATCGCGGACGAGGAGCTCGTCTCCCACACCGACGCCCATGATCTGCTCGGCACCCTGGAGCGGGTCGCCGCGAAGGCGCGGGCCAACACCAGCGGCCGCTTCGCCGCCAGGTCGACGGAGGAGACGGAGGACGGCGGCCGCCGCTTCGTCGACGCCCCGCCGGTGCTGCGCCGGGTCCCGGACCGAGAGGCCGCCGCCGTCGCCGCCTCGCTGGAGCCGTATCTGTCGACGCTGGGCGCGGACCGGCTGCCGCTGCTCGCCCGGTACGCGGTGCAGGACGTGGCCTTCCGCGTCGTCGGCACCGGCAGCGTCGGCACCCGTTCCTACGTCGTGCTGCTCCTCGACCATCGCGGCGAGCCGCTCGTCCTCCAGGTGAAGGAGGCCCGGCCCTCCGCGCTCGCCCCGCACCTGGCCACCGCGGGCTTCCCGGTTCCGCCCGCCGAGCACGAGGGGCGCCGCGTGGTCCTCGGGCAGAAGCGGATGCAGGTCGTCAGCGACATATTGCTCGGCTGGACCACCGTGGACCGACTTCCCTTCCAGGTGCGCCAGTTCCGCAACCGCAAGGGCAGCGTCGACCCCGCCGCCCTCGCCGCCGACCAGGTCGACGACTACGGCCGGATGACCGGCGCCCTGCTGGCCCGGGCCCACTCGCACAGCGCCGATCCCCGCCTCATCGCCGGCTACTGCGGCAAGAACGAGGAACTGGACGACGCCGTCGCCGACTTCGCCACCGCCTACGCCGACCGCACCGAGGCCGACCACGCCGAGTTGGCCGCGGCGGTGCGTTCCGGGCGGATCGCGGCCGAGACGGGAGTGTGACCGGCGATGCCGGAAAGACGCGGACCGGGGTGGTGAGATGAAGTACGTCGAGCTGCGCGGCGGCGGCAGCGAGGAGCCGGTGCTCGCCGACCCCCGCCCCTATCTCGCCCGGCTTCCCGGCATCGCGGCCGGACTCCCGCCCGGCGCCCGTGCCTTCGCCACCGACCCGGCGCACTACGACCCCGAGGCCAAGCGCTGCGTCCGCGACCTGCTGCCCACGCGGGTGAGCCGCACGGCGGAGGGCGATGTCGAGATCCGCTTCCGGCACAACTGCTTCCGCCATGAGGAGGACCTGCTCGTCCGCTACACCGGCGTCTCCCGCTTCCAGTCGGACGTGCTGGACGTGTGCGACCCGGCCTCGCTGGGCGATGTGATCCTCGACGAGATCCTGCCGCTGCCCGGCGGCTGCACCCACGAGGTGGCCTGTCGCCCCGGCCGGCTGGTGGTGGCCTGCCGGGACCTGGTGGCGGAGTGGGTACCGGCCGCCTGCCCGGACACGGGTTCCGACCTGGGAGCCGAGGAGGGGGCGTAGGCGGTGCGGGCGTGGTGGAGGGGAGTTGGGCCGGGCGGTCGTCCCGTTCGGCCGGGTTCGGCCCTTGTGGCCGTGGCCTAGGCTGGTCGGGTGACGACCCCGGAAGCTGAGCAGAGCGAGCAGTCCCAGGCACCGCGGCCCGAAGAACGGCTGGAAAAGGCCGTCCGCGCCGCCGAGCAGGCGCTGATCGACTTCGAGATCGCCGTGGAGACCTTCCGTGTCGAGGTCGAGAACTTCGCCCGGCTGCACGAACAGCGGCTCGGCCCCCTCTACGCCCGCATCGAGGAACTGGACGCCTCGATCGCCGAGGCGCGGGCCGCCCGCACCCAGGACCCCGAGGACATCCGCCGCGCCGCCGAGGCCCGCGCCAACCTCTCGCCGATCCCCGGCGTCGAGGAACTGCTGCACGGCTGGATGGACGGCCAGGGGCTGTTCCCGGAGGCCACCGCGATGCTCACCGACCAGCCGGTGCGGCCGCCGGAGCGCGTGCGTCCCAGCGAGGAGGCGCGCAAGCTCTACCGCGACCTCGCCCGCAAGGCCCACCCCGACCTCGCCCAGGAGAACGCCGAGCGCACCCGCCGCGAGGAGTTCATCACCCGCGTCAACGCCGCCTACGCCCGCGGCGACGAGACCCTGCTCAGGGAACTCGCCGCGGAGTGGGCCGCCGGTCCGGTGCCGCCCGAGCGGCAGCCCAGCCCCAGCGACGAGCTGTACGCCCGCCTGGAGTGGCTCGCCCAGCGCAAGGAACTGCTCACCCTGGTCGCCCGGGAACTGGAGAACGGTGCCATCGCCGGCATGCTCCGCCTCGCCCCGGACGACCCCGACAGCCTGCTCACGGAGATCGCCGAGCGGCTGCACGGCGACATCGCCCGCCGCGAGTCCGACCTCGCGGCGCTGCTGACGCAGGAGTGAGCCCCGGCGTCGGGTGAGGTGCTTCGGGTAGCGTCGGGGGCATGAGTTTCGGAGCTGGTGTGCCCACGATCGAGGTCACGGACCTCAAGGACGGCGATTTCCTGCTGGACGTCCGCGAGGACGACGAGTGGCAGGCCGGTCATGCCGAGGGAGCGCTGCACATCCCGATCAGCGAGTTCGTCGCCCGGTACGGCGAGCTGACCGAGGCCGCCCCGCAGGACGGCCGCGTCAACGTCATCTGCCGCTCCGGCGGCCGCTCTGCCCAGGTCACGATGTACCTCGTGCAGCAGGGCATCGACGCGGTGAACGTCGACGGCGGCATGAAGCACTGGGAGGCCGCGGGCCGTCCGGTGATCACGGACGCCGGCCAGGGTGGAGTCGTGATCTAGGCGGTTCTGTACGGAGCGGGGTGGGGACGGCCTGCGCCGGACGCCCACCCGCTTCCGCGGGCACCTCACCTACCGGTCGAAGTCCAGCTCCACCTTCTCCGTCAGAGGGTGGGACTGGCAGGCCAGGACGTAGCCCGCCTCTGTTTCCTCCGTTTCCAGGGCGAAGTTGCGGTCCATGCGGACCTCGCCGGAGACCAGGAAAGCACGGCAGGTGCCGCAGACGCCGCCCTTGCAGGCGTAGGGGGCGTCGGGGCGGTTGCGCAGGACCGTGTCCAGCAGGGATTCGCCCTCCTGCACCGGCCAACTGCCCCCGCGGCCGTCGAGGCGTGCGGTGACCGTGCTGTGCGCGGGCGCCGGTGTGGTGGTGGCCGGAGCGGTGCCACCGTCCACATGGAAGATCTCCTGGTGGATGCCGGACCGGTCCACGCCCAGGCCGCGCAGGGCCCGCTCGGCGTCCTCCACCAGACCGTACGGTCCGCACAGGAACCAGCCCCGCACCCGGTCCACCGGCAGCAGCGCGGGCAGCAGCCCCGTGAGCCGGTCCCGGTCGAGGCGCCCGGACGGCAGGCCCGCCTGCTGTTCCTCGCGGGAGAGCACGGTCACCAGTTGGAACCGCTGCGGGTAACGGTCCTTCAGGTCGGCGACTTCCTCCAGGAACATGGTGGAGGCGGCCGTGCGGTCGGCGCGGATCAGGCAGAAGCGGGCACCCGGCTCGCGGGCCAACAGCGTGGCCGCGATCGACAGCACCGGGGTGATGCCGCTGCCGCCCACCACGGCCGCGAAGAGGCCCGGCGCCGGGTCCAGGGTGAAGCGCCCGGCCGGGGTCATCACCTCGAGCTCGTCCCCTGTCGCCATCTCCTTGAACGCGTACGTCGAGAACGCGCCCCCGTCGACCAGTCGCACCCCCACCCGCAGCGTGCTCGGGCCGTCCCCGGCCGGGTCGGGGGCCGGGGAGCAGATCGAGTAGGTGCGGCGGATGTCCGTGCCGTCGGCGCGGCGGCGCAGGGTGAGGTGCTGGCCGGGCTTGTGCCGGTACTCCTCGCGCAGCTCGGGCGGCACGGTGAAGGTGACGGCGACCGAGTCGTCGGTGAGCCGGTCGATCCCGGCCACCCGGAGCCGGTGGAAGCGTGCCATCACAACTCCTTGAAGTGGTCGAAGGGTTCACGGCAGGACAGGCACCGGCGCAGCGCCTTGCAGGCGGTGGAGGAGAAGCGGCTCAGCAACTCGGTGTCGGCGGAGTCGCAGTGCGGGCAGCGGATGGCTTCGAGGGCCGGTCCGGTCGCCGTCGCCGCGTCGTGCCCGGTGCGGGTCGCGCCCAGGGTGAGGGGGACCGGGCCGCCGGGGTGCCGGGTGCGGGGCGGGGCTATGCCGGACCGCTGGAGCTTGCGGCGGCCCTCGGGGGTGATGTCGTCCGTGGACCAGGCGGGGGCGAGGACCGTGCGGACGGTGACCTCGTGCATGCCGTGGGCGCGCAGTATCCGCTCGATGTCCGCGCTCATCGTCTCGACAGCCGGGCAGCCGGTGTAGGTCGGGGTGAGGTCCACCTCGACCGAGTCGGGTCCGGTGAGGTGCACCGCACGCACCACGCCCAGCTCGTGCAGGGTGAGCACGGGGAGTTCGGGGTCAGGCACCGAGCCGGCCAGCTCCAGCAGTTCCGTCTCCAGTGCGGTGGCGGTCACCATGACGCCCCCGGGTGGCTGCGGTGCAGGTGCTGCATCTCGGCGATCATCCGCCCGAACGACTCGGTGTGCAGCCCCTGCCGGCCCGCGCCCGCCGCCCAGGCGCCCGTGCGGGGCCCCTCGGGCACGGTCAGGGTGGCACGGCCGAGCACCTCCGTCACGGACCGGAGCCAACTCGCCTCCAGGGCGGCCCAGTCGACGTCCAGACCGGGGACGGGCTGGAACATCTCGCCGGTGAAGCGCCACAGCGCGTCGCAGGCGCGGCTCATCCGGTCGTGGCTGAGGTCGGTGCCGTCGCCCAGGCGCACGGTCCACTGCTCGGCGTGGTCGCGGTGGTAGGCGACCTCCTTGACCGCCTTCGCGGCCAGCGGCTGGAACGGGCCTTCCCGTGAGGCGAGTTCGGAGTACAGGAGGTGCTGGTAGGTGGAGAAGTAGAGCTGCCGGGCGATGGTGTGGGCGAAATCGCCGTTCGGCTGCTCGGTCAACTGCAGGTTGCGGAAGGCGCGTTCCTCGCGGAGGTAGGCGAGTTCGTCCTCGTCTCCGGTCATGGACAGCAGGACGCGGGCCTGGCCGAGCAGGTCGAGCGCGATGTTGGCGAGGGCGACCTCCTCCTCCAGGACGGGGGCGTGCCCGGCCCACTCCCCGAGGCGGTGGGAGAGCACCAGGGCGTCGTCGCCGAGGGCGAGCGCGGCGGTGGTGGGGACGGTGGCGGTCACAGGTGCTTCACCCCTTCCGGGATCTCGTAGAAGGTCGGGTGCCGGTAGGGCTTGTCGGCGGCCGGCTCGAAGAACGGGTCCTTCTCGTCGGGCGAGGAGGCGGTGACGGCGGTGGCCGGGACGACCCAGATGGAGACGCCCTCGCCGCGCCGGGTGTAGAGGTCGCGGGCGTTGCGCAGGGCCATTTCCGCGTCGGGGGCGTGCAGGCTGCCGGCGTGGGTGTGGGAGAGGCCGCGGCGGGAGCGGACGAAGACCTCCCACAGGGGCCAGTCGGTGTCGGTCATGCGCGCGTCGCTCCTGTCCGGCCGGTGCTCCCGGCGTGCTTGGCCGCGTGGGCGGCGGCTGCTTCCCTGACCCAGGCGCCCTCGTCGTGTGCGCGGCGGCGCTGGGTGATGCGCTGTTCGTTGCAGGGGCCGTTGCCCTTGAGGACCTCGTAGAACTCGGTCCAGTCGATGGCGCCGAAGTCGTGGTGTCCGCGTTCCTCGTTCCACACGAGGTCGGGGTCGGGGAGGGTGAGGCCGAGGGACTCGGCCTGGGGGACGGCGATGTCGACGAAGCGCTGGCGCAGCTCGTCGTTGGAGTGGCGCTTGATCTTCCACTCCATGGACTGGGCCGAGTGCTGGGAGGAGTCGTCGGGCGGGCCGAACATCATCAGCGAGGGCCACCACCAGCGGTCGACCGCGTCCTGCGCCATGGCGTGCTGCTCGGGGGTGCCCTTGCTGAGGGCGAGGAGCAGCTCGTACCCCTGGCGCTGGTGGAAGGACTCCTCCTTGCAGATGCGGACCATCGCGCGGGCGTAGGGGCCGTAGGAGCAGCGGCACAGCGGGACCTGGTTGGTGATGGCGGCGCCGTCCACCAGCCAGCCGATGGCGCCCACGTCGGCCCAGGTCAGGGTCGGGTAGTTGAAGATCGAGGAGTACTTCTGGCGGCCGCTGTGCAGCTTGTCCAGCAGTTCCTCACGGCTGGTGCCGAGGGTTTCGGCGGCGCTGTAGAGGTAGAGGCCGTGGCCCGCCTCGTCCTGGACCTTGGCCATCAGGATGGCCTTGCGGCGCAGGCTGGGGGCGCGGGTGATCCAGTTCGCCTCCGGCTGCATGCCGATGATCTCGGAGTGGGCGTGCTGGGCGATCTGGCGGACGAGGGTGGCGCGGTAGGCGTCCGGCATCCAGTCGCGTGGCTCGATGCGCTCTTCGGCGGCCACGGCCGTGTCGAAGGCGTGCTGGTGCGCCGCCGTGTCCGTGGTGGCGCCGGGTGCGCCGCCCGCGGGTGTGCGGTCCGTGCGAGGCGCGGCTGCTGTGGCCATGCGGTCCCCCTGACCTAGGACTCTGCCGGAAACACGCCCCGACCGATCGTTCGGTTCGTGCGTGTCAATGGTGTGCCGGGGCGTCGTCGGGTGTCAACCGCTGTGGACGACGCCTCGGGGAGCCTGTGGACAACCTCCGGTGGCCTGGATGCGGTCCCTGCCGGTGCCGGGGCGCTGTGCGGCGGCCGGGGCCGGGCGGTGCGGGCCGGGCCCTGGGCTGTGCGGGGCGGGTGGGGCTGAGTACCGTTCCGTGCGGGTGCCAAGCGGAAGCAAAGGCGTCCGAGGACCAGGGGGCGCCCGCGAAGGGCGCGTCGACGGCGGAGCGGAAGCGGGGGACGGGGCGGGATGGACGCGTACGACGAGGACTCGAAGGCGCCGGAAGGGCCGGACGGGTCGGACGGGGCGCGTCGTGCGGGGGCCCTCGACGGCCCTGGCGCACCGCCGGGGGACAGAGGGGACGCCGCGGCCGGTGATCCCGCGGAACTTCCCGTACCGGAAGCGGCCCCGGCCGTCGGACTGGCCGCCCTGTCGCCCCGCTACCGGCTCGTGGCCGGGGGCGGGCTCGCGGTCGTGGCGGCCGTCGCCGCGGTGCACCTCGGCATGGTGTTCCTGAGCCTCGCTCCCGCGAACACCGTGACCAAGCGGCACGGCGAGGCGGTGCAGGCGTGGGTGTACCCGGAGTTCGAGCAGAACTGGAAGCTGTTCGCGCCGAACCCGTTGCAGCAGAACGTCGCCGTGCAGGTGCGTGCGCAGGTCCGCGCCGAGGACGGTGACCTGCGCACCACCGGCTGGACCGACCTGTCCGCGCAGGACGGTGCCGCCATCGACGGCAACCTGCTCCCCAGCCACACCCAGCAGAACGAACTGCGCCGCGCCTGGGACTTCCTCGGCACCACGCACGGCACGGACAACCGGCCCGTCGGTGTGCGCGGGGCGCTCTCCGAGCAGTACGTGCGCCGGATCGTGCTGCTGCGCCTGCGGCGGGACGAGGAGATCGGCCGCGCCGGGACCGTCGAGCGCGTGCAGGTGCGCTCCCGCACCGTCAATGTGCCGCCGCCCGAGTGGAGCCGGGAGAAGGTGTCCACCGACCCCGTCTTCCGTGTGCTGCCCTGGTGGACGGTGACCGGTGACGAGACCGAGGCGGGTGCCCGATGAACCGGCTCTCCCAGACCTTCGCGCGCGGCGTCGAGCGCGTCACCGGCTCGGCCCTGGGCCCGCACCAGAGCGCCGTGATCCGCATCGGGTTCGCCGGGACCTGGCTGCTGTTCCTGCTGCGGGAGTTCCCGCACCGCCAGGAGCTGTACGGGCCGGCCGGCCCCTGGAGCTGGAACCTGGCCCGCCAACTGATCGCCGACAACGACGCCTTCACCGTGCTGATGTGGTCCGACGGGCGGCTCTGGTTCGAGGTCTGCTACCTCCTGGCCGTACTGGCCAGTGCCGCGCTGCTGGTCGGCTGGCGCACCCGTACCGCGTCCGTGCTGTTCATGGTCGGGGTGCTGTCGCTGCAGAACCGCAGCGTGTTCATGGGGGACGGCGGCGACAACGTGCTGCATCTGATGTCCCTCTACCTGGTGTTCACCCGCTGCGGCCAGGTGTGGTCGCTGGACGCGCGGCGGGCCGGGCGCGTGGAGGCGGCACGCGCGCGTGGGGAACGTGTTCCCGCCGACCGGGTGGGTCCGGTGCTGTGGGCGGTGTCCGGCGCGGTGCTGGTCACGGCCGCGCTGAGCGGCCGCTTCACCGGCGGCTGGCTGGTGCCCGCGCTGCTGTGGACGGCCTGGGCCGGGCTCGGCCTGTGGTGGGCTGCGGGCCGCTGGGCGCGTTCGGCGCAGCCCCGGATGCTGCTCGACGTACTGGCGAACGTGGTGCACAACGCCGGCCTCGTCGTGATCATGGCGGAGGCGTGCCTGATCTACGCCACGGCCGGCTGGTACAAGATCCAGGGCTCGCGCTGGCAGGACGGCACCGCCGTCTACTACCCGCTCCACCTGGACTACTTCTCCCCCTGGCCCGCGCTCGCCGACCTGATGTCCGCCAGCGGCGTCCTCATGATGATCGTGACCTACGGGACGGTCATGGTGCAGGTCGCCTTCCCCTTCACCCTGTTCAACCGCCGGGTGAAGAACGTCCTGCTGGTGCTGATGATGACCGAGCACGCGGTGATCGCCGTCGTCCTCGGGCTGCCCTTCTTCTCCCTGGCGATGATCGCGGCGGACGCGGTCTTCCTGCCCACCGCCTTCCTGCTCCTGCTCGGCGGCTGGGCGGCACGCGCGCGTGGACGGCTGATACGCCGCGGTGGGGCGGGCCGGGTACCGCCGCCCCGCACCCCGGAGGAGTCCACCGCGGGCCACGTAGGGTTCACGGCATGACCGACCCCCTGAACCGCTGGCGCGAGCGCGCCGGGGACGCCGTGCTCCTGGACGGTTTCCACGCCCTCAAGCACGCGCTGCGTTTCGGGGCCGAGGTGCCCGTGGCGGTCACCACCGACCGGGAGGCCACCCTCGCCCTCGCCGGTGAACTCGCCGGCGACGTCAAGGACACCCTGGAAGCGCTGCTGACGGAGGTGCCCCAGGCGGTCTACGCCTCCCTCGTGCCCCGTCCGCACCCGACCGGCGTCGCCGCCCTGGCCGTACGGCCGTCGCGCGAGGCCAACCTGAAGGCGCTGGCCCGGATGCCCCGCACCGCGCCGGTGGTGGTGCTGGACGAGCCGCGCAACCTCGGCAACGCGGGCGCGGTGATCCGGCTGGCCGCCGGTTTCGGCGCGACCGGGGTAGTCACCACCGGCACCCTCGACCCCTGGCACCCCACCGTGGTGCGCGGCGGGGCGGGGCTGCACTTCGCCACCGCGGTGGAGCGGCTCGGGGTCGAGGAGCTGCCCGCCGGACCGCTGTTCGCCCTCGACCCCGAGGGCGAGGACATCCGGCGGACCGAGCTGCCCGACGACGCCGTGCTGGCGTTCGGCTCGGAGCGCAGCGGGCTCTCGGCCCCCGTGCGTGCCCGCGCCGACCGGCTGCTGGCACTGCCCATGCGGCCGCAGGTCTCCAGCTACAACCTGGCCACCAGCGTGGCCATGACGCTCTACCACTGGAGCCTGCGCGCCGCCTGAGTTACGGCCTCACGCCTCCCGGCGGACCTCCACCACGCGGAAGCGGTTGGACACGTACGCGCCGTCGGTGAGGGCCGCGTTCGCCGCGGGGTTGCCGCCGGAGCCGTGGAAGTCGGAGAAGGCGGCGGTCTGGTTGACGTACACCCCGCCGGTGAGGTTGAGGGAGAGCTGGGCGGGCTCCTCCAGGCAGACCTCCTCGACGGCCCGCGCGACCTCCGGGTCGCTGGTGTGGGCGCCGACCGTCATTGCGCCCTGCTCGCGGATCGTGCGGCGCAGCAGGTCCATCGCGTCGGCGACCGAGTCGACGGCCACGACGAAGGAGACCGGGCCGAAGCACTCGCCGAGGTAGGCGGCCTCGTCGTCCGGCTTGGTGGCGTCCAGCTTCACGATGACGGGGGTGCGCACGACCGCGTCCGGGAAGTCCGGGTTGGTGATCTCGCGGGAGGCCAGGGCGACTTCACCGAGGTCGGCGGCGGCCTCCAGCCGGGCCTTGACGTCCGGGTTGACGATGGCGCCCAGCAGGGCGTTCGCGCGGGCGTCGTCCCCGAGGAGGCCGTCGACGGCGCGGGCGAGGTCGGTGGCCACCTCGTCGAAGGTCTTGTGGCCCTCGTTCGTGCCGATGCCCTCGCGCGGGATCAGCAGGTTCTGCGGGGTGGTGCACATCTGGCCGCTGTACAGGGACAGCGAGAAGGCCAGGTTGGACAGCATGCCCTGGTAGTCGTCGGTGGACTCCACGATCACCGTGTTGACGCCGGCCTTCTCGGTGTAGACCTGCGCCTGGCGGGCGTTGGCCTCCAGCCAGTCGCCGAAGGCGGTGGAACCGGTGTAGTCGATGATCCGGATCTCGGGGCGGGTGGCGAGGGTCTTGGCGATGCCCTCTCCGGGACGCTCGGCGGCGAGCGCGACCAGGTCGGGGGCGAAGCCGGCCTCGGCCAGCACCTCGCGGGCCACCTGGACGGTGAGCGCCAGCGGCAGCACCGCGCGCGGGTGCGGCTTGACCAGGACCGCGTTGCCGGTCGCCAGGGAGGCGAACAGGCCCGGATAGCCGTTCCAGGTCGGGAAGGTGTTGCAGCCGATCATCAGGGCGATGCCGCGCGGGACCGGCGTGAAGTTCTTGGTCAGCGTCAGCGGGTCGCGCTTGCCCTGCGGCTTGCTCCACTCCGCCGTCTGCGGGGTGCGGGTCTGCTCCGCGTACGCGTACGCCACCGCCTCCAGGCCGCGGTCCTGGGCGTGCGGGCCGCCCGCCTGGAACGCCATCATGAACGCCTGGCCGCTGGTGTGCATGACCGCGTGCGCGAACTCGTGCGTCCGGTCGCTGATCCGCTTGAGGATCTCCAGACAGACCGCCGCGCGGGCCTCCGCGCCCGCGTCGCGCCAGGCGGCCTGCCCGGCGCGCATCGCGGGAAGCAGCACGTCGAGGTCCGCGTGCGGGTAGCTCACGTCCAGCTCGATGCCGTACGGCGAGACCTCGCCGCCCACCCAGTCGTCCGTGCCGGGCTGGTCCAGGTCGAGGCGGGTGCCGAGGAGGGCGTCGAAGGCGGCCTTGCCCGCGCCCGCGTCCAGGCTGCCGTGCTCGCCGTACGCCTTGGGGTGCTCGGGGTGCGGGGACCAGTACGCGCGGGTGCGGATCGCTTCCAGGGCCTGATCGAGCGTGGGCCGGTGCTTCGCGATCAGCTCGTGTGCGGTCGGTCGGGCGGTCATCCTGGACCAACTCCTCGTCTGCGTGAACTCGTCGTCGAGCTCGTGACCTGGGCGTAGGGAGAGACGGCAGGGTGGCGGCGGGCGCGATCTGCGGAGCCTTCCGCCGGACGGTGGTGGGCTGCGGGCGGTCGGAGCTAGAGTAACCGAACGATCGGTCGGGACAAGGGGGTCCGCCGCATCTGTGGACAACGTCGTGCGGGAGGATCGCGCACATGACAGCTATCGACCTCAGCAGCCCCGTGGCCGTGGTCGGCACCGGAACCATGGGCCAGGGCATCGCCCAGGTCGCGCTGGCAGCCGGCCACCCCGTGCGGCTCCATGACGCGGTGCCCGGACGGGCGCGGGAGGCCGCCGAGGCCATCGGTGCCCGCCTCGACCGGCTCGTGGCCAAGGGCCGGCTCGGCGCGGACGAACGCGACGCGGCGCGTGCCCGGCTCACGCCCGTCGAGCACCTCACCGGCCTGGCCGACTGCGCGCTGGTCGTGGAGGCCGTGCTGGAGCGGCTGGACGTCAAGCAGGAGCTGTTCCGCGAGCTGGAGGGCATCGTCTCCGCCGACTGCCTGCTCGCCACCAACACCTCCTCCCTGTCGGTGACGGCCATCGGCGGCGCGCTCGCCTCCCCCGGCCGCTTCCTGGGCCTGCACTTCTTCAACCCGGCCCCGCTGCTGCCCCTGGTGGAGGTCGTCTCCGGGTTCGCCACCGACGTCACGTCGGTCACGCGCGCGTACGAGACCGCCCGCGCCTGGGGGAAGACCCCGGTGGCCTGCGCGGACACCCCCGGCTTCATCGTCAACCGGATCGCCCGGCCCTTCTACGCCGAGGCGTTCGCCGTGCTGGAGGCCCAGGGCGCCGACCCGGCCACCATCGACGCGGTGCTGCGCGAGTGCGGCGGGTTCCGCATGGGCGCCTTCGAGCTGACCGACCTCATCGGGCAGGACGTCAACGAGTCCGTCACCCACTCGGTGTGGAACTCCTTCTTCCAGGACGTGCGCTTCACGCCCTCGCTCGCCCAGCGCCGCCTGGTGGAGTCCGGGCGGCTCGGCCGCAAGAGCGGACAGGGCTGGTTCGACCACACGGAGGGGGCCGAGCGCCCCGAGCCGCACACCGCCGAGAAGGAGAAGGCGCCCGCGCACGTCACCGTCGAGGGCGGCCTCGGCCCGGCCGCCGGACTGCTCCCGCTGATCCGCGAGGCGGGCATCACCGTCCACGAGGAGGAAGAGGACCAGGGCACCCGGCTGGTCCTGCCGAGCGGCGGGCAACTGGTCCTCGCCGACGGCCAGACCGCCGTGGAGTTCCGGGACGTCGTCTACTTCGACCTCGCCCTCGACTACCGCGCCGCCACCCGGATCGCGCTCTCGGCCTCCCAGGAGACCTCCTCGCGCACCCTCGCCGAGGCCATCGGCCTCTTCCAGGCGCTCGGCAAGGACGTCAGCGTCATCGGTGACGTGCCCGGCATGATCGTCGCCCGGACGGTGGCCCGGATCGTCGACCTCGCGCACGACGCCGTCGCCAAGGGCGTGGCCACCGAGGAGGACATCGACACCGCGATGCGCCTGGGCGTCAACTACCCCCTCGGGCCCTTCGAGTGGAGCCGCAGGCTCGGCCGGGGCTGGGCCTACGGAGTACTGGACGACCTGCACCTGCGCGACCCCTCCGGCCGGTACGCGCCGTCCCTCGCGCTCTACCGCCACGCGTACGCCACCGACAAGCGGGAGGGCACCTCATGACCACCGCCAAGCGCGACACGTACACCCCCGAGACCCTGCTCTCGGTCGCCGTGGGGGTGTTCAACGAGCGCGGCTACGACGGCACCTCCATGGAGCACCTCTCCAGAGCCGCGGGCATCTCCAAGTCCTCGATCTACCACCACGTCAGCGGCAAGGAGGAGCTGCTGCGCCGGGCCGTCAGCCGGGCGCTGGACGGGCTGTTCGCCATCCTCGACGAGGAGCACGCGCGCGTGGGCCGGCCGGTGGACCGGCTGGAGCACGTCGTACGGCGCATGGTCGAGGTGCTCATATCCGAGCTGCCCTATGTGACGCTGCTGCTGCGCGTCCGGGGCAACACCGAGGCGGAGCGGTGGGCGCTCGAGCGGCGCCGGGACTTCGACCACCGGGTGGCCGAGCTGCTGCGGGCGGCCGCCGAGGACGGGGACGTGCGCGGGGACGTGGAGGTCCGGCTGGCGACCCGGCTGGTCTTCGGGATGATCAACTCCATCGTGGAGTGGTACCGGCCCGAGACGCGCGGTGCCAGCGGCCGCGAGGTGGCCGACGCGGTGGTGCGGCTGGTCTTCGCGGGACTGCGCGAGGAGTAGGCGCCTCGCACGGGGTTCACGCGTCCGGCTCCAGGTCCTCCTCCTCGAACACCAGCAGCGTGCGGGTGCCGAGCACCTCGGGGATCGACTGGAGCCGGGTGAGCACCAGCTCGCGCAGCGCCCGGTTGTCCGGTGTGTGCACCAGCAGGAGTACGTCGAAGTCGCCGCCGACCAGTGCCATGTGCGAGGCGCCGGGCAGGCGGCGCAGGTGTTCGCGGACCGTGCGCCAGGTGTTCTGGACGATGTTCAGCGTGATGTACGCCGAGGTGCCGTGTCCGGCCCGTTCGTGGTCGACGCGGGCGCCGAAGCCCCGGATCACCCCGTCCTCGACCAGCCGGTTGATCCGCGCGTAGGCGTTGGCGCGGGAGACGTGCACGCGCTCGGCTACCGAGCGTATGGAGGCGCGGCCGTCCGCCTGGAGGATTTTCAGGATGTCCTGATCTATGGCGTCCAGCGGGCGGGGCGGGGGCAGTGCGCCACCCGGCTCCGGTGCCTGGGCCATTTGTTCAGGTGTCATGTCCCCCCGCTTCATCGCCGTGGACGTCCTGCACTCATTCCAGGCTGTGCAAAACCGTTTGTCCACAGCCTGAGGGGGCCAGTAGCCAAAATGCGCCGACGACCGAACAATCGGTAGGTGAGACGGGTCACAGCCGACCCGCCTCTCGTAGCCGCTCCCACGAGGAGGTGCCGTCATGACGGTCATGGAGCAGCGGGGCGCGTATCGGCCATCGCCGCCGCCCGCCTGGCAGCCCCGCATGGACCCCGCGCCGCTGCTGCCCGACGCCGAGCCCTATCGCGTCCTCGGCACCGACACGGCCGCCAAGGCCGACCCGGACCTGCTGCGCAGGCTCTACGCGCAGCTCGTCCGCGGCCGCCGCTACAACACGCAGGCCACCGCGCTCACCAAGCAGGGCCGGCTTGCCGTGTACCCCTCCAGCACCGGCCAGGAGGCGTGCGAGGTCGCCGCCGCCCTGGCCCTGGAGGAGCGCGACTGGCTGTTCCCCAGCTACCGCGACACCCTCGCCGTCGTCGCCCGCGGCGTCGACCCGGTCGAGACGCTCACCCTGCTGCGCGGCGACTGGCACAACGGCTACGACCCGCACACCCACCGCGTGGCCCCGCTCAGCACCCCGCTGGCCACCCAGTTGCCGCATGCCGTGGGTCTCGCCCACGCCGCCCGTCTCAAGGGTGACGACGTGGTCGCGCTGGCCATGGTCGGCGACGGCGGCACCAGCGAGGGCGACTTCCACGAGGCGCTGAACTTCGCCGCCGTCTGGCAGGCCCCGGTCGTCTTCCTCGTGCAGAACAACGGCTTCGCCATCTCCGTCCCGCTCGCCAAGCAGACCGCCGCGCCCTCCCTCGCCCACAAGGCGGTCGGGTACGGCATGCCGGGCCGCCTGGTCGACGGCAACGACGCGGCAGCCGTGCACGAGGTCCTCAGCGACGCGGTACGGCACGCCCGCGCCGGCGGCGGTCCGACCCTGGTCGAGGCGGTGACCTACCGAGTCGAGGCCCACACCAACGCCGACGACGCCACCCGCTACCGCGAGGACGACGAGGTCGAGACCTGGCGGCGGCACGACCCCGTCCAGCTCCTGGAGCGCGAGCTGACCGCGCGCGGGCTGCTCGACGAGGCCGCCATCGACGCCGTCCGCCAGGACGCCGAGGCGATGGCCGCCGACCTGCGCGAACGCATGAACCAGGACCCCCGGCTCGACCCCATGGACCTCTTCGACCACGTGTACGCCGAGCCCACCTCGCAGTTGCGCGAACAGCGCGCGCTGCTCCGTACCGAGCTGGCCGCCGAGCAGGACGAGCAGGAAGGCGACCCGCGATGACCACCGTCGCCGTCAAGCCCGCCACCATGGCGCAGGCCCTCACCCGCGCCATGCGCGACGCGATGGCCGCCGACCCCGCCGTCCATGTCATGGGCGAGGATGTCGGCACCCTCGGCGGTGTCTTCCGTGTCACCGACGGGCTCGCCGCCGAGTTCGGCGAGGACCGCTGCACGGACACCCCGCTGGCCGAGGCGGGCATCCTCGGCGCCGCAGTCGGCATGGCCATGTACGGCCTGCGGCCCGTGGTGGAGATGCAGTTCGACGCCTTCGCCTACCCGGCGTTCGAGCAGCTCGTCAGCCATGTCTCCCGGATGCGCAACCGCACCCGGGGCCGGATGCCCCTGCCGATCACCGTGCGCGTCCCCTACGGCGGCGGCATCGGCGGCGTCGAGCACCACAGCGACTCCTCCGAGGCGTACTACATGGCCACCCCCGGCCTGCACGTCGTCACCCCGGCCACCGTCGCCGACGCCTACGGGCTGCTGCGGCAGGCCATCGCCTCGGACGACCCCGTGGTCTTCCTGGAGCCCAAGCGGCTCTACTGGTCCAAGGACGCCTGGAACGCCGACCACCCCACCGACGTGGAGCCCATCGGGCGCGCGGTGGTCCGGCGCCCCGGCAGCAGCGCCACCCTCATCACCTACGGGCCGTCCCTGCCGGTGTGCATGGAGGCGGCCGAGGCGGCCCGCGCGGAGGGCTGGGACCTGGAGGTCGTCGACCTGCGCTCGCTGGTGCCCTTCGACGACGAGACGGTCTGCGCCTCGGTACGGCGCACCGGACGCGCGGTCGTCGTGCACGAGTCCACCGGCTTCGGCGGGCCGGGCGGCGAGATCGCGGCCCGCATCACCGAGCGCTGCTTCCACCACCTGGAGGCGCCCGTGCTGCGCGTGGCCGGGTTCGACCTGCCCTACCCGCCGCCGATGCTGGAGCGGCACCACCTGCCCGGTGTCGACCGGGTGCTGGACGCGGTGGCCCGTCTGCAGTGGGAGGCGGAGAACTGATGGCGCAGGTACTCGAGTTCAAGCTGCCCGACCTCGGCGAGGGGCTCACCGAGGCGGAGATCGTGCGCTGGCTGGTGGTCGTGGGTGACGTGGTCGCCGTCGACCAGCCGGTGGTCGAGGTCGAGACGGCCAAGGCGATGGTGGAGGTCCCCTGCCCCTACGGCGGCGTGGTCACCGCCCGTTTCGGCGAGGAGGGGACCGAACTGCCCGTCGGGGCACCGCTGATCACCGTCGCGGTCGGCTCCCAGGACCCCGTCGGCCCGGCCGGCGACTCCGACCGGGCCGCCCGCACCGACCGCACCGACCACACCGAGGGTTCCGGGAACGTCCTGGTCGGATACGGCACCCAGGCGCCCGCGCGGCGCCGTCGCCGGGTGCGTGCGCAGATCACCGTGGCCAACGGCGCCGCACCGGCCGCACCCGCACCCGCACCCGCACCGAACGCACCCGCACCGCAGACCCCCGCCCCGCAGGGCCCGGTGCCCGTCATCTCGCCCCTGGTCCGCAAGCTCGCCCGGGACAACGGCGTGGACCTGCACGCCCTGCGCGGCTCCGGCCCGGACGGCCTGATCCTGCGCGCGGACGTGGAAGCGGCCCTGCGCGTCGAGGTACCGGCGACCGTGGAAGCCCTCACCCCGGCCGCGCCGTCCGAAGGCACCCGCATCCCCCTCAAGGGCGTGCGCGGGGCCGTCGCCGAGAAGCTGAGCCGCAGCCGCCGGGAGATCCCGGACGCGACCTGCTGGGTGGATGCCGACGCGACCGAACTCCTGCGCGCGCGCACCGCGATGAACGCCACCGGCGCCCCGAAGATCTCCCTGGTCGCGCTGCTCGCCCGCATCTGCGCCGCCGCCCTCGCCCGGTTCCCCGAGCTGAACTCCTACGTCGACACCGAAGCCCGCGAGGTCGTGCGACTGCCCGGTGTGCACCTGGGGTTCGCCGCGCAGACCGAACGCGGACTGGTCGTGCCGGTAGTCCGGGACGCCCACACGCGGGACGCCGAGTCGCTGACCGCCGAGTTCGCCCGGCTCACCGAGGCCGCCCGCGCCGGACGGCTGACGCCGGGTGAACTCACCGGCGGCACCTTCACGCTGAACAACTACGGCGTCTTCGGCGTCGACGGCTCCACCCCCATCATCAACCACCCCGAGGCGGCCATGCTCGGCGTCGGCCGCATAGTCCCCAAGCCCTGGGTGCACGAGGGCGAGCTGGCGGTGCGCCAGGTCGTGCAGCTCTCGCTCACCTTCGACCACCGGGTCTGCGACGGCGCCACGGCGGGCGGCTTCCTCCGGTACGTGGCGGACTGCGTGGAACAGCCGGCCGTACTGCTGCGCACGGTGTGAGCCGTCGTCCGGGCCGCTCCCGCTTCCCGCGCGGCGGTCCGGGAGACGGGTGGCGTGCGCCCCCGAAGCGCCCACCAGCCATACTCGAAGGGTGACCGACAACGCCCCGGCCGGCCCTCCTCCGGCCGCATCCCCCGAGTCCAGCGGGCCCGCGCCGGTGGCCGGCGCACCGTACGACGCCGTCGTGCTGGCCGGGGGCGGTGCGCGCAGGCTCGGCGGGGCCGACAAGCCCGGTGTCCAGGTCGGCGGCCGGGCGCTGCTCGACCGGGTGCTGGACGCCTGCGCCGACGCCGCCACGACCGTCGTCGTGGCCGATCCCCGCTCCACCACCAGGCCGGTGCGCTGGGCGCGGGAGGAGCCGCCCGGCGCGGGACCCGTCGCCGCGCTCGACGCGGGGCTGAGGCTCACCACCGCCGAGCACGCGGTGGTCCTCTCCGCCGATCTTCCCTTCCTCGGCGCCGACACCCTGCACCGGCTGCTGGCCGCGCTGCGGGACACCGGCGCCGACGGAGCGATGCTCACCGACGACGACGGCCGCGACCAGCCGCTCGTGGCCGCCTACCGCACGGCGGCCCTGCGCGGAGCCCTCGCGGACCTCGCCGCCGAGCACGACGGGCTGACCGGGCTGCCGCTGCGCCGTCTGACCGGCGCCCTGCGCCTGACCCGGCTCACCGACCCGCTCGCCTCCTTCGACTGCGACACCTGGGACGACATCGCCCACGCCAGGGCACGGATCAGGGAGCATGGGCACGTGCTGAACGAATGGATCACCGCAGTCAAGAACGAGCTGGGCATCGACCTCGAGGTCGACACCCGCGTCCTCCTCGACGTCGCACGCGACGTCGCCCACGGCGTGGCCCGCCCCGCCGCACCGCTCACCACCTTCCTCGTCGGCTACGCCGCCGCGCAGGGCAAGGGCGACGCCGAGTCCATCGCCGAGGCGGCGGGCAAGGTCGCCGCCCTGGCCATCCGCTGGGAGGCCGAGCACAGCGGAGGCGGGTCCGCCCCGGACGCCGGATGACCGCCTCCGGAACCCACGCCGGACCGCACGCGGGCAACGGCGACGACCTCGACGTCGAAGAAGCCCTGGCGCTCGTCCGTGAGCCCAGGGCCGACCGGACCGAGCGGGCGGGCCACGCGGCCGCCCGCCCGGCCGGGCACCCCGAACACCCGCGCGCGCACGGCCACGAGGGCGCCACCCCCTGGCCCCGGGCCCGCGAGATCGCCGCCCGGGCCGCCCTTACGGCCAAGCGGCGCCCCGATGTCACCGTCGCCCTCGGCGACGCCCTCGGACTGGTCCTCGCCGCACCCCTGGACGCGCTCAGCGACCTGCCCTCCTTCGACACCTCCGCGATGGACGGCTGGGCCGTCGCCGGACCCGGCCCCTGGCGGATCCGGGACGGCGGGGTGCTCGCCGGGCACGCGCCGCCCGAGCCGCTCACGGACGGCGAGGCGGTCCGTATCGCCACCGGCGCCCGTGTGCCCACCGGGGTCACCGCCGTCCTGCGCAGCGAGCACGGCCGCACCGGCCCTCAGGACCGGCTGCATCCCACCGGCGAGATGAGTCACGGTCAGGACATCCGGCCGCGCGGTCAGGAATGCCGTCGCGGCGACCGGTTGCTGCCCGCCGGCACTCTGATCACCCCGGCCGTGCTGGGCCTCGCCGCCGCGGCCGGGTACGACACCGTCACCGCCGTCCCGCGCCCGCGCGCCGAGGTCCTCGTCCTCGGCGACGAGCTGCTCACCGAGGGGCTGCCGCACGACGGGCTGATCCGGGACGCGCTCGGCCCCATGCTGGCGCCGTGGCTGCGCGCGCTGGGCGCCGAGGTCATCGCCGTCCGCCGGCTCGGCGACGACGCCAAGGCCCTGCGCAGGGCGATCACCACCTCCCGCGCCGACCTGATCGTCACCACCGGGGGCACCGCCGCCGGACCCGTCGACCATGTCCACCCCACCCTGGACCGCATCGGCGCCGAACTCCTCGTCGACGGCGTCGCGGTGCGCCCCGGCCACCCCATGCTGCTGGCCCGCACCAAGGCGGAACAGCACCTCGTCGGGCTGCCCGGCAACCCGCTGGCGGCCGTCTCCGGACTGATGACGCTCGCCGAGCCGCTGCTGCGGGCGCTGGCCGCCCACCCGGCGCCCGAGCCGTACCGCACGCCGCTCAGGGAAGGGGTGCAGGGGCATCCGCACGACACCCGGCTCGTGCCGGTCGTGCTGCGCGGCGAGCGCGCCGTACCGCTGCACTACAGCGGCCCCGCCATGCTGCGCGGGATCGCCGCCGCCGACGCGCTGGCCGTCGTCCCGCCGGGCGGGGCGCCGCAGGGCGCCGGAATGGAACTGCTGGACCTGCCGTGGGCCACGGCCGGAATCGGGGTGTGTTTCACGTGAAACTTCCGGGCCATGACGCCATAGCCCGCCAGGCCGACGAACACCTGGTGCCCTCGCGGGTGAAGCTGCCGAGGAAGGCGGTGGAACGCCCCATACGCCAGGTCGCCAGACGCCTGGTCATGGCGCTCCTGGTGCTGGTCGCCACGGCGTTCGTCGTCTACGCCGACCGCGACGGCTACCGCGACAACTCCGACGGCCCCGTCGATCTGCTCGACGCGTTCTACTACGCGACGGTCACCCTCTCCACCACCGGATACGGCGACATCACCCCGGTCAGCGACGGTGCCCGGCTCATCAACATCCTCGTCATCACCCCGCTGCGCGTGCTCTTCCTGATCATCCTGGTCGGCACCACGCTGGAGGTGCTCACCGAACGCACCCGTGAGGAATGGCGTCTCAACCGCTGGAGGTCCACCTTGCGCGACCACACCGTGGTCATCGGCTTCGGCACGAAGGGGCGGTCGGCGATCCAGACCGTCTGCGCGACCGGGCTGAAGAAGGAACAGGTCGTCGTGGTCGACCCCAGTTCCAAGGCGATCGAGGCGGCCACCGCCGAGGGCTACGCGGGCGTCACCGGCGACGCCACCCGCAGCGACGTGCTCCGGCGCGCCGAGGTGCACAAGGCGCGGCAGATCATCATCGCCCCGCAGCGCGACGACACCTCCGTGCTGGTCACCCTGACGGCCCGGCAGCTCAACCGGGGCGCGAAGATCGTGGCCGCCGTCCGCGAGGAGGAGAACGCCCCGCTGCTCAAGCAGTCCGGCGCCGACGCGGTCATCACCAGCTCCGGAGCGGCGGGCCGGCTGCTCGGCCTGTCCGTGCTCAGCCCCGCGGCCGGCATGGTGATGGAGGACCTGATCCAGCAGGGCAGCGGTCTGGACATCGTGGACCGCCCGGTGGTCCGCGCCGAGGTGGGCCGCAGCCCGCGTGACGCGAAGGACCTCGTGGTCAGCGTCGTACGCGGCCACCGCGTCCTCGGGTACGACGATCCGGCCGTCGGGGAGTTGCAGCTCACCGACCGGCTGATCACCATCGTCCGGGCCTCGCCCACGGCGCATGTGACGCCGCACGCGCGTCCATTGCCGGGCGACTGAGCGAGGCCACCGGGCCCGCGGGCCGGCCGGGGAGTAGCGTCGCGGGCATGCATGCGATCACGATTCCCGAACCCGGTGGCCCCGAGACGCTGACCTGGACCGAGGTGCCCGATCCGGTGCCCGGCGAGGGCGAGGTGCTGGTCGAGGTGGTGGCCACCGCCGTCAACCGCGCCGACATCATGCAGCGCCAGGGCTTCTACGACCCGCCGCCCGGCGCCTCCGCGTACCCCGGTCTGGAGTGCTCCGGCCGGATCACCGAGCTGGGCCCCGGTGTCTCCGGCTGGTCCGTCGGGGACGAGGTGTGCGCGCTGCTCTCGGGCGGCGGCTACGCGCAGAAGGTCGTCGTCCCGGCCGGGCAGTTGCTGCCGGTGCCCGAGGGCGTCGACCTGAAGCAGGCGGCCGCGCTGCCCGAGGTGGCCTGCACGTTCTGGTCCAACGTCTTCATGCTGGCCCACCTCAGGCCCGGCGAGACGCTGCTCGTGCACGGCGGTTCCAGCGGCATCGGCACCATGGCGATCCAGTTGGGCAAGGCCGTCGGGGCGCGGGTCGCGGTGACCGCCGGGAGCAAGGAGAAGCTGGACTTCTGCGCCGAGCTGGGCGCGGACATCCTGATCAACTACCGCGACCAGGACTTCGTCACCGAGATCGAGCGGGCCACGGACGGCGCGGGCGCCGACGTCATCCTCGACAACATGGGCGCCAAGTACCTGGACCGGAACGTGGAGGCGCTGGCCGTCAACGGCCGCCTGATGATCATCGGGATGCAGGGCGGCACCAAGGGCGAGCTGAACATCGGGATGCTGCTGGGCAAGCGCGGCGCGGTCAGCGCGACCTCGCTGCGGGCCCGCCCGCTGAGCGAGAAGGCGACGATCGTGGCGGCCGTGCGCGAGCACGTGTGGCCGCTGATCGCGTCGGGCGTCGTACGTCCCGTGGTCGACCGTGAGCTGCCGATGACGGACGCGGCCGAGGCGCACCGGGTGCTGGAGGGCAGCGGCCACATCGGCAAGGTCCTGCTGATCGCCCCGTAACCGGAGAGGTCAGGTGCGGCGCAGCCGCAGGCCGGCCAGGGCCATGGCGAGCCCCAGGCCGAGCAGGACCAGCCCGCTGCCCAGGGGGAGGAACCGCGGCGCGGGTGCGGCGGTGTCCTCCCCCTGCCGGACGGCGGCGGGCTGCGAGGCCGGGGCGGTGGCCGTGGCGGCGGTCGGCGTGGGCGCGGCGGGGCTGTCGGCGGTCTCCGGCTCCTCCGGGTAGGCGGCCGCAGGGGTGGCGGGCGTGCCGCTGCCCGCCGGGTCCTGGGCCTGGTCCTCCGGGTCGGGCCGCTCGGGGCGTCCCGGCCGCATCCGTCCCTCCCCGGCCCGGCTCCCGGCCCGCGCGGGCTTGGAGACGGTCGGCGACGGAGAAGAGGTCTCGGCGGCGTTCCGGGCGCGCACGGCGGGGGTGGAGGAGCGGCCCGAGGGCGTCGGCGAACCCGGCGGGGCGTTCTCCGCGCCGTACGCGGTGGCCGTGCCGCACACGGGTGCGGCCGTCGCCAGGACGAGCAGCACCCGCACCAGGCGGAGCGTGAGTCGCAGCCATGGAGTCACGTCGGTGACCTCCGGAGGAATACCGAGGGAAAGACGGAATCCAGCCTCACATTTCATGGCGGGACGGGCATTTCCGGTTGGGCCGTCGGGGTCGGATGAGCGGATCACCGGCGGGCGGGGGTGTGTCGGTGATGGGGTGGAGGGGTGCGAGAGAATGACGGCATGGAGATGCCGAGGAACGAACGGTCGCCCGAGAACCCCCAGATCCTCGTCGTGGGACAGGACGGGATGGCGCTCGGTGGCGGCACGGACGAGGGCTCCCGCGAGACTCCGGTGACGGAGCAGGTCGAGCAGCCGGCGAAGGTCATGCGGATCGGCAGCATGATCAAGCAGTTGCTGGAGGAGGTGCGCGCCGCTCCTCTGGACGAGGCCAGCCGGGTGCGGCTGAAGGAGATCCACGCCAGCTCGGTCAAGGAGCTGGAGGACGGCCTGGCGCCGGAGCTGGTGGAGGAGCTGGAGCGGCTGTCGCTGCCCTTCACGGACGAGGTGACGCCCAGCGACGCGGAGCTGCGGATCGCGCAGGCCCAGTTGGTCGGCTGGCTGGAGGGTCTGTTCCACGGCATCCAGACCACGCTGTTCGCCCAGCAGATGGCCGCGCGGGCCCAGTTGGAGCAGATGCGCCGCGCGCTGCCGCCCGGGATGGTCCCCGAGGACGGCGAGGAGCAGCAGGCCGCCGGCCGCTCGGGCGGCCCGTACCTGTAGCCCTCACGGGCGCGGCCCAGGTCAGGGAGAGAGCGGGGCCCGGCGGACGACCGCCGGGCCCTTACGCATGCCCGGTGATCCGCGTCACAACACGAACGCCGACGGTTGGTCAAAAACGGTGATCTGTCTAGCCTTTGGGCTTTCCGGCTCCAGGAAAGGACTCCCTGTGCAGATGCGACGTTCCGCGCTCGTCGTCGCCGGCGCTCTGGCCTGTCTGGCCGTCCCGGCGATGGCCACCCCGGCGGCCGCCGACTCGATGGTCACCGGCAACTGCGGTGTCACCGGTGCCTACGGCGCCTACACCGGCTTCTTCACCAGCAAGACCCGCGTCGACCCGCTGCGCCTGCGCGCGCTCGACAACGCGGCCGACGGCCACCACGCGGCCGTCCGCCTGTCCACCATCCGCAACAACGGCGACTTCCAGGCGTGGCCCTGGCACCACAACTACGGCGGGAACGGTGCCGACCAGGTCTGGGACACCAGCGCGTCCGACACCAACGGCATCGCGGCGGTCCGTATCGACGTCGGCCTCTTCGAGGGCAACGACCTGCTGAAGATCTGCACCTCCAGCATCAAGACCAACCCCTACACCTGAGGGCGGCCGGGTTCCCGGCCTCCGGTCACTGCGGCGGCTCGCCCGTGGAGACGCTGAGCGAGACCTCGCCCATGCTCTTGGGGTCGACGTCGGTGCCGGGGGCGGGGAACTGGTCGAGGACCGTGCCGTCGCCCCAGGTGTTGTTGTCTTCCTTCTTCACCGTGTACCGCCAGCTCGCGGCCTGGAAGCACGCCTTCACCGAGTCGATGTTCTTGTACCGGAAGTCGGGCAGCCGGACCTTGTCCTCGTCGTCGTAGGACTCCTGCGGCTCGGTGCACTCGGTCTCCTCGATCGTGCGCGAGGTGTCCGGACCCCGGTAGCCGGAGGCGTGCGAGGACGTGGAGGCGCTGGGGGTGGAACCACCCGTGGTGGGGTCGTCCTTCTTGTTCATGTTCAGCGCGATCAGCAGGCCCGCGATCAGCACGGCGGCCACCGCGACCGACCCGATCAGGACGGGCTTGCCGTTCCGCCCGCCGCCGGAGGAGGGCACCGCCGTCGACGGCTGGGCGCCGTACACGGGCGCCGTCGGCTGCCCGTACGCCGGCGGCGTCGGGTAGCCGCCCTGCTGCGGGTAGCCGTACGACGGGGGCGGGGTGCCGTAGGGGTTCGGCGTCGGCTGGTACGGCTGCTGCACCGGGCCGGGGTGCTGCGGGGCCGTCCGGTCCACCGGCGGGAACACCGCCGAGCCCACGCCCGCGCCGCTCTGCGCCGGACCCGCTCCCGGCACGATGCTCGGCGCGGCCTGCTGGAGGGAGGCGGCCACCCGCAGGCACTCCTCGCGCATGGCCTCGGCGGTGGGGAAGCGTTCGTTCGGGTTCTTCTTCAGCGCGCGGGCCACCAGGGCGTCCACCGCCGGGGGCAGCGCGCGGTTGATGGAGGAGGGAGCGACCGGCTCCTCCTGCACATGCGCGTAGGCGATGGCCAGCGGCGAGTCCGCGTCGAAGGGCAGGCGGCCGGTGACGAGCTGGAACAGCATGATGCCGACCGAGTACAGGTCGGAGCGGGCGTCCACACCGCGGCCGAGGGCCTGTTCGGGGGAGAGGTACTGCGGGGTTCCGACGACCATGCCGGTCTGCGTCATCGAGGTGACGCCGGACTGCATGGCCCGCGCGATGCCGAAGTCCATCACCTTGACCACGCCGCGCTTGGTGGTCATCACGTTGCCCGGCTTGATGTCCCGGTGGACCAGCCCCTTCTCGTGGCTGATCTCCAGCGCGGCCAGCACATCGGCGGTGATCTTCAGGGCCTTGTCGGCGGGCATCGCGCCGAACTGCCGTATGTCGTCGGCGAGCACGGAGCCTAGCGGGCGGCCCTCCACGTACTCCATGACGATGTAGGGCATGCCGTCCGCTTCGTCCTCGCCGGTGTCGAAGACGGAGACGATGTTGGTGTGCGTGAGCTTGGCCACGGCCTGGGCCTCGCGGCGGAACCGCTCGCGGAACGCCTGCTCCCGGCCGAGGTCGGTGTGCAGCGTCTTGACGGCCACCTGACGGTCCAGCACCGAGTCGTAGGCCAGGTGCACGGAGGCCATGCCGCCCTCGCCGAGCAGGTCGTGCAGTTGGTAGCGGCCTCCGGCCAGTGCACGTCCCGGGTAGCGGCCGCCCTGTGCGCCGTCCTGGCTCATCGTTCCGTGTCCCCCACTGGCCCGTCGGAGCCGTCATCGACCGGACATGTGCCGCAGCGCACACGCCTTGATCGAATGTGTCATTCCCGGCCAAGTCTGCCCGAGGGCACGGACACGTCAAGCCCGGTGCCCGTTCCGTGACCGTACGCGAAAGAAGCGTCGCGGAAGCGTTACAGCAGGCGTACGAGCAGTGCACGGAATTTGCACGGGGGGCTGTGCTGCGGGTTTCATGGCCGGTCCGTGCTGGGCTCATCCCGGTGCCGGATCGGGACCGGCGGCCACCGGCGAGGCTGTAGCGTGGCCGACGGAGACCGTAAGACACCGCGCATCGCGGGCAGAAACGACGGCGAGGACCGATGGCACAGACGCACGGCGGCCAGGGCCCGTCCGACCCCGAGGTGGCCGGTGGTGGCATGGCGGAGTCGCCGGAGAACTGGGGCAACGGCGGGCTCGTCGGCGACGGCCGCTACCGGCTGACGCACCGGCTCGGCCGGGGCGGCATGGCCGAGGTGTTCGCGGCCGAGGACGTCCGTCTGGGCCGTACGGTCGCGGTCAAGCTGCTCCGCGCCGACCTCGCCGAGGACCCCACCTCCAAGGCCCGCTTCACGCGCGAGGCCCAGTCGGTGGCCGGACTCAACCACCACTCGATCGTCGCCGTGTACGACTCCGGCGAGGACCAGGCGAACGGCCAGGCCGTCCCGTACATCGTGATGGAGCTGGTCGAGGGCCGCACCATCCGCGAGCTGCTGGTCGACGCGGACGCGCCGGGCCCCGAGCAGGCCCTGCTCATCGTCTCCGGGGTGCTGGACGCGCTCGCCTACTCGCACCAGCACGGCATCGTGCACCGCGACATCAAGCCCGCCAACGTCATCATCACCGACAACGGCGCGGTGAAGGTGATGGACTTCGGCATCGCCCGCGCCCTGCACGGCGCCTCCACGACGATGACGCAGACCGGCATGGTCATGGGCACCCCGCAGTACCTCTCCCCGGAGCAGGCGCTCGGCAAGGCCGTCGACCACCGCTCCGACCTGTACGCGACCGGCTGCCTGCTCTACGAACTCCTCGCCCTGCGGCCCCCGTTCACCGGTGAGACCCCGCTGTCGGTGGTCTACCAGCACGTCCAGGACATGCCCGTCCCGCCCTCGCAGGTCACCGGCGGCTGCCCGCCCGAGCTGGACGGCCTGGTCATGCGCTCGCTGGCCAAGGAGCCGGACGACCGCTTCCAGACGGCCGAGGAGATGCGCGGCCTGATCCAGTACGGCCTGCAGATGCTGTACGACCAGGGCGCCCACTCCGGCACCTGGAACACCGGCCCGGTGGACGCCTCCGCGGGCTCGCCGACGCCGCCCGGCGGCTTCGCGGGCACCACCGTGATGCCGCAGTCCGGCGGGTACAACGGCGGTACCACGCAGATCCCGCAGCCGATCCTGCCCGGCGGGTACGGCGGCGGCGACAACGGCGGCTTCGAGGGCCACGGCAACCAGGGCAGCGGCAGAGGCAAGCTGTGGGTGCTGGCCGCGCTCGCGGTGGTGGCGGTCGTCGCCGGTGTCGCGCTCGCGCTCAACAACACGGGCGGCGGTGACGACCCGAGCACCAAGCCCTCGCCGAGCCACTCCCAGCCGGCCAAGGACGACAAGGCGTCCGAGACGCCGTCCGACGACACCACGGACGAGCCCACGGACAACCCGGCCACCCAGGGCGGCTCGGGCTGGAGCAACGGTTCGAGCTGGACCCCGTCGTACACCCCGTCCGACCCGGGTACGGCCGAGCCGACGGACGAGCCGACCGACCAGCAGACCACCCCGCAGCAGCCGAGCAAGCCGCAGAGCTCGCCGCCCGCGACGGGCAACGCCGCAGGCGGCGGCGGTACGGATGCGGGCACCACGGCCGGCACGGGCAACGCGGGCGGCACCGACCAGGGCACCACGGCCGGTGCAGGCGGCGCGGACGCCGGTGCGGCGGCCGGCGCGGACGCGGGCGGCGCGAACGGCACTTGAAGGCCGACGCCGCCGCCCTCCGCCCCCGGCCCGGACGGGCCGGCCGGTGAATGACCGCGCCCGGGTCCTCCTGTGAGGGGACCCGGGCGTCTCAGCTCGTGAAGGCGTCGCACACCGCGTCGTACTCCCTTGTCCACCACACCGCGAGCGCGGAGGCGGCCGGGAACTGGCAGTCGGCGCGGGTGTCCCCGCGCTCGTAGTGCCAGCGCAGCATCCAGAAGTCGTTCAGGCGCTCCCACCACACCCGGTGCACGGCCGCCGCCAGCTCCGAGGGGCCGGCGCGGGCCGCGCGCCGGTACGCGCGCGCGTACGCCCGCGCCTTGGGCAGGTCCAGCATGCCCGCGGGCCGCACGAAGAAGATCGCGGCGGCGCGTACGGCCTCCTCGGCGCGGGGCTGCACCCCGAGGCGGTCCCAGTCGACGATGGCGGCCGGGGTGCCCCCCTTGTAGAGCAGGTTGAACGGGTGGAAGTCGCCGTGCACCCAGCCGACCGGGCCGCCGCGCGGCGGGCGGCGGTGGGTGTGCTGCTCCAGGAGCGCGCGGCGCTCCAGCAGACGGTGGCGGGCCAGGTCGTCGAAGGCGTCGGCCGGCTTGTGGCGGCGGACGTGGCCCAGCAGGTCCTCGATGAGGTCGAAGGTGTCGGCCGGGTCGGCGCTCTCCACCGGGTGGGGGCTCGTGGCCGGGCGGGTGCGTCCCTTGGGCGGCATCACGCGCTCCAGGCAGGCGTGCACGGCGCCCAGCAGCGCCCCCAGGCGCGCGCTCTCCGAGCGGGTGAGCTGGCCGCCGTGCAGATGCCCTCCGTCGACCCAGGGGTGCAGGGCGTAGGCGTGCCCGCCGACGACGGCGACCGTACGGCCCTCGCGGTGGGTGAGCGGCGGGGCGACCGGGACCCCGACCTCGGCCAGGCGCCGGGTGGCGAGATGGCGGCGCTCGATGGCGTCGGGGTCGGCGGTGTCGGGGTCGAAGTGGTGCTTCAGGAAGTAGCGGCCCCGCGTGGTGCGCACCCGGTAGCCCCGGTTGAGCAGCCCCTGGTCCACCGGTTCGCAGGCGAGGGCCGTACCGGCTCCGTAGAGGGGTAACAAGGTGCCGAGCGGGGGCGCGTGGGGCACGACGGGTGGTACACGAAGGCGCTGCACGCGGCCGATGCTAGGGCACGAAAAGACCCCGTGAGCTGGGGCTTATCACAGGCAGTCGTCGGCGGTCGCATTCGGTCACTCGGGGTGTCCCGGTGAACTTCGAAGCGCAATTCGCGAGACGCACGAAAGAAATCCACGACAGGTCCCGGAGACGCGCCGGGACTCTTCCTTTGAGCTGGGTGCGCGGGATAACGTGCCGTTGCTCCGGCCTCCTGCAAGGCTGTGACCAGCAAACTTCCGGGCTTTGCCGATTTACTTGGAAATCCAAGCAAAATCGCAGGTCAGGTGGGGTTTCACAGAAATGTGGAGCACTGGGTAACGTTAAAAGCCGCAGGCGCTCGCCGGGGCACCTGTCACGCCTGTTCCCGGCCGAGCGGCACCCACCCCGTGCCCGGTGGTCGAGAAGAGGTGGCCGCTCCCCCCGGCTCCGACCGAGCAAGGGGGACCCCAGGCTCACCGGCAACCCCGTGGGCCGGAACGACGGAGGAGCACACGTGACCGTGGAGAGCAGTGCCGCGCGCAAGCCGCGACGCAGCGCCGCAGGCAAGGCCGGTACCGCCGGCACCAGGCGCAGCACCCGCAGCACCGCGAAGCAGGGCACCGAGCCGGAGCTGGTGCAGCTCCTGACGCCCGAGGGCAAGCGGGTCAAGAACGCCGAGTTCGACGGTTACGTCGCCGGCATCACCCCCGATGAGCTGCGCGGCCTGTACCGCGACATGGTGCTCACCCGCCGCTTCGACGCCGAGGCCACCGCCCTGCAGCGCCAGGGCGAGCTGGGCCTGTGGGCGTCGCTGCTCGGCCAGGAGGCCGCCCAGATCGGCTCCGGCCGCGCCACCCGCGAGGACGACTACGTCTTCCCGACCTACCGCGAGCACGGCGTCGCCTGGTGCCGCGGGGTCGACCCGACCAACCTGCTGGGCATGTTCCGGGGTGTGAACAACGGCGGCTGGGACCCGAACGGCAACAACTTCCACCTGTACACGATCGTCATCGGCTCGCAGACGCTGCACGCCACCGGCTACGCGATGGGCATCGCCAAGGACGGCGCGGACTCGGCCGTGATCGCGTACTTCGGCGACGGCGCGTCCAGCCAGGGCGACGTGGCGGAGTCCTTCACCTTCTCCGCGGTCTACAACGCCCCGGTCGTGTTCTTCTGCCAGAACAACCAGTGGGCGATCTCCGAGCCCACCGAGAAGCAGACCCGCGTGCCGCTCTACCAGCGCGCCCAGGGCTATGGCTTCCCCGGTGTCCGCGTGGACGGCAACGACGTCCTGGCCTGCCTCGCCGTGACCCGCTGGGCGCTGGAGCGCGCCCGCAACGGCGAGGGCCCGACGCTGGTCGAGGCGTTCACCTACCGGATGGGCGCCCACACCACCTCCGACGACCCCACCCGCTACCGGCACGACGACGAGCGCGTCGCCTGGGAGGCGAAGGACCCGATCCTGCGCCTGCGCGCCTACCTGGAGGCGTCGGACCTCGCGGACGAGGGATTCTTCGCGGAACTGGAAGCCGAGTCCGAGACGTTGGGCAGGCGGGTACGCGAAGCGGTCCGCGCCATGCCGGACCCGGACCGGTTCGCCATCTTCGAGAACGTGTACGCGGACGGGCACGCGCTCGTCGACGAGGAGCGCGCCCAGTTCGCCGCCTACCAGGCGTCGTTCGCGGACGCGGAAGGGGGCAACTGACATGGCCGAGAAGATGGCTCTGGCCAAGGCGATCAACGAGTCGCTGCGGCGCGCCCTGGAGACGGACCCCAAGGTCCTGGTGATGGGTGAGGACGTCGGCAAGCTCGGCGGTGTCTTCCGGGTGACCGACGGTCTGCAGAAGGACTTCGGCGAGGAGCGGGTCATCGACACCCCGCTCGCCGAGTCCGGCATCGTCGGCACCGCGATCGGCCTGGCCCTGCGCGGCTACCGCCCGGTGGTGGAGATCCAGTTCGACGGCTTCGTCTTCCCGGCCTACGACCAGATCGTCACCCAGCTCGCGAAGATGCACGCCCGCTCGCTGGGCAAGGTCAAGATGCCCGTCGTCATCCGTATCCCGTACGGCGGCGGCATCGGCGCGGTGGAGCACCACTCCGAGTCCCCCGAGGCGCTGTTCGCGCACGTGGCCGGCCTGAAGGTGGTCAGCCCGTCGAACTCCTCGGACGCCTACTGGATGATGCAGCAGGCCATCCAGAGCGACGACCCGGTGATCTACTTCGAGCCCAAGCGCCGCTACTGGGACAAGGGCGAGGTCGACCCCGAGCTGATCCCCGGCCCGCTGCACAAGGCGCAGGTGGTCCGCGAGGGCACCGACCTGACGCTGGCCGCGTACGGCCCGATGGTGAAGCTCTGCCGGCAGGTGGCCGACGCCGCCGCCGAGGAGGGCAGGTCGCTGGAGGTGCTGGACCTGCGCTCGGTGTCCCCGCTGGACTTCGACACCATCCAGACCTCGGTCGAGAAGACCCGCCGTCTGGTGGTCGTCCACGAGGCGCCGGTGTTCTTCGGCTCCGGCGCGGAGATCGCCGCGCGGATCACCGAGCGGTGCTTCTACCACCTGGAGGCCCCGGTGCTCCGGGTCGGCGGCTATCACGCCCCGTACCCGCCGGCGCGCCTGGAGGACGAGTATCTGCCGGGCCTTGACCGGGTGCTCGACGCCGTCGACCGCGCCCTTGCGTACTGAGGAAGGTTTCGTGACGACGATGACGGAAGCTTCCGTGCGCGAGTTCAAGATGCCGGACGTGGGCGAGGGGCTCACCGAGGCCGAGATCCTCAAGTGGTACGTGCAGGTCGGGGACACGGTCACCGACGGCCAGGTGGTGTGCGAGGTCGAGACCGCCAAGGCGGCCGTCGAACTCCCCATCCCCTACGACGGCGTGGTGCGCGAGCTGCGCTTCGCCGAGGGCACGACGGTCGACGTGGGTACGTCGATCATCGCGGTGGACGTGTCGGGCGGTGCGGCTCCCGAGCCCGCCCCGGCGGCCGCCCCCGCCGAGCCCGCCCCCGCCGAGCCCGCCCTCGCCGAGCCCGCTCCGGCCGAGCCGGAGGAGGCCGAGCCGCAGGGCCGTACGCCGGTGCTGGTGGGGTACGGCGTGGCCGCCTCCTCCACCAAGCGGCGCCCCCGCAAGGGGCCCGAGGTGCCCGTGGCCGCCGCGCAGGCGGTGCAGGCCGAGCTGAACGGCCACGGGACCGCCGCCGTGAAGGAGCGCCCGCTGGCCAAGCCGCCGGTGCGCAAGCTGGCCAAGGACCTCGGGGTCGACCTGACCCTGGTCACGCCGTCCGGCCCGGACGGCATCATCACCCGCGAGGACGTGCACGCGGCGGTGGCCGTCCCGGAGCCCGTGACCGAGACCCCGGCGCCCGCTGCCGCTCCCGCTCCCGCTCTCGCGCCCGCCGTGGCGGTGTACGACTCCGCCCGTGAGACCCGTGTCCCGGTCAAGGGTGTCCGCAAGGCGACCGCGCAGGCGATGATCGGCTCGGCGTTCACGGCGCCGCACGTCACGGAGTTCGTGACGGTGGACGTGACGCGGACGATGAAGCTGGTCGAGGAGCTGAAGCAGGACAAGGAGTTCCAGGGGCTGCGGGTGAACCCGCTGCTGCTGATCGCCAAGGCCCTGCTGGTCGCGATCAAGCGCAACCCCGAGGTCAACGCGTCCTGGGACGAGGCCGCCCAGGAGATCGTGCTCAAGCACTACGTCAACCTGGGCATCGCGGCCGCGACCCCGCGCGGTCTGATCGTGCCGAACATCAAGGACGCGCAGGACAAGACGCTCCCGCAGTTGTCCGCGGCGCTGGGCGAGCTGGTGACCACGGCCCGCGAGGGCAAGACGTCCCCGGCGGCGATGCAGAGCGGCACGGTGACCATCACCAACGTCGGCGTCTTCGGCGTCGACACCGGCACCCCGATCCTCAACCCCGGCGAGTCCGCGATCCTCGCCGTCGGCGCGATCAAGCTCCAGCCGTGGGTCCACAAGGGCAAGGTCAAGCCCCGTCAGGTGACCACCCTGGCGCTCAGCTTCGACCACCGCCTGGTCGACGGTGAACTGGGCTCCAAGGTCCTGGCCGACGTGGCCGCGATCCTGGAACAGCCGAAGCGTCTGATCACCTGGGCGTAGCCGGCTCCCGGTTTGCGAAAGGGCCCGCCTCACGGATCACTCCGTGGAGGCGGGCCCTTTCGCGACGGGGGCCTACTTGGTGAAGCCGTAGTTCAGGATCTTCGTCGCGTCCGTGCCGCGCTGGGGGACGGAGGACGACGCGAGGACCGTGCCGATGACCGTCTTGCCGTTGCGGGTGGCGGCGAAGACGAGGCAGTACTTGGCCTCGGGGCCGGAGCCGGTCTTCACGCCGATGGTGCCGCTGTAGCTGCTCAGCAGCGTGTTGGTGTTGGTCCACGCCTTCATCGTGCGCGTGCTGCCGGTCTTGGTGACCGTCTTCGCCGTGTACGACTTGGTCTTGACGATCGCGCGGAAGTTGGCGCTCTTCATCGCGCTGCTGGCGATCTTCGTCAGATCGCGCGGGGTCGAGTAGTTCGAGCCCTTGCCGATGCCGTCGAAGGAGTCGAAGTGCGTGTTCTTCAGGCCGAGGCTCTTCGCGGCGGAGTTCATCTTGCCGAGGAAGGAGTTCACGCGCGCGGTGTGGCTGCTGCCCGAGCCGTACTTGTCCGCGAGGACGTACGCGGCGTCGCAGCCGGACGGCAGCATCAGCCCGTACAGGAGCTGGCGGACGGTGACCTTGTCGCCGACGATCAGACCGGCCGAGGACGCGTTGTTGGCGACGATGTAGTCGCTGGCGCCCTTGGGGATCGTGACCTTGGCGTCCAGGTTCAGGTTCGGCTGCGCCAGCACGACCTTCGCGGTCATGATCTTGGTGGTGGAACCCGTGGAGCGCCGGGTGTCCGCGGCCTTGGAGAACAGCGACGCACCGGTGGAGTTGTTCATCGCGTAGCCGCCCGCGGCCACGATCGACGGCGCGGAGGCGGCCTGCGCGGGCGCCGCGGTGAGGGCACTGGTGGTGAGCAGCGCGCCGGACGCGACGGCGACGGCGGCGGCCCTGCGGAGGGACGAGCCCTTGATGCCGGTAATCAAAGTGGAATACCTCGATTGTCTGAAATGCCCGTGGGTACGGCCTAGTTGAGGTGCCCTGAAAGGAGGGCCGCACGTATGTGACAGGTGAACGGCCCCAATGGTTGCACCCCGCCGGGAAAAAATTTCCGGCACTCTGCGGGCGCCCCCTCGCCGCCGGTCCGCATCCTGGACCGCGCCGCCCCCTGCACGCATGTTGTATCTATCCTGTGGGCATGCAAACCGCCACCAGGCAGCCACCCGCCGCCGACCGCGTCTACACCCACGTCAAGCAGGGCGTCCTCGACCGCCGGTACGAGGGCGGCACCCTGCTCACCGAGGGCGAGCTGGCGGAGGCGGTGGGCGTGTCCCGCACCCCCGTCCGCGAGGCGCTGCTGCGGCTGGAGGCCGAGGGGCTGATCCGGCTGTACCCGAAGAAGGGCGCCCTGGTGCTGCCCGTGTCCGCGCAGGAGATCGCCGACGTGGTGGAGACCAGGCTGCTGGTCGAGGAGCACGCCGCCCGCAAGGCCGTACCCGCGCCGCCCGCGCTGCTGGACCGGCTCGCCGAACTGCTGGACCGGCAGCGGGAGCAGGCCGCGGCGGGCGACTTCGCCGCCGCCGCCGTCACCGACCGCCGCTTCCACGCCGAGATCGTGCGCAGCGGCGGCAACGAGATCCTGTCCCGGCTCTACGACCAGTTGCGCGACCGCCAGCTCCGGATGGGCGTCGCCGTCATGCACTCGCACCCCGACCGGATCGCCAAGACCCTCGCCGAGCACGCCGAGATCCTGCACGCGCTGCGCGCCGGGGACGCGGAGGCGGCGGTCGGGATCGTGCACCGGCACGTCGGCTGGTTCTCCGAGCTGGCGCGCGGGGAGGTCCGATGAACCGGGACACCACCCTGCCGGGTGACCCCCCGGGCGGCCGCCGGGCCGTCGCCGTGTGGTCCATAGGTGTGGCGGTCTACTTCGTCGCCGTCATCTTCCGCACCTCGCTCGGGGTGGCCGGCCTGGACGCGGCCGACCGCTTCCATGTGAACGCCTCCGCGCTGTCGACGTTCTCGATCCTCCAGCTCCTCGTGTACGCGGGCATGCAGATACCCGTCGGCCTGCTGGTCGACCGGCTCGGCACGAAGAAGGTGCTGTGCCTGGGCGCGGTGCTCTTCACCGCCGGGCAACTGGGCTTCGCCTTCTCCCCGTCGTATGGCACGGCCCTCGCCTCGCGCGCGCTGCTGGGCTGCGGTGACGCGATGACGTTCATCAGCGTGCTGCGGCTGGGCACCCGCTGGTTCCCGGCCCGGCGCGGGCCGTTCGTGGCCCAGCTCGCCGGTCTGGTCGGCATGGCGGGCAACCTCGTCTCCACCCTGGTGCTGGCCCGGCTGCTGCACGGGCTGGGCTGGACCCCGGCGTTCGCGGGCAGCGCGGTCGCGGGTGCGGTCGTGCTGGTGCTGACGCTGCTGTTCCTGAAGGACCACCCCGAGGGCCACGAGCCGGAGCCCTTCCCGCACCAGGGCGCCGCCTACGTGCGCCGTCAGATAGCGGAGGCCTGGCGGGAGCCCGGTACCCGGCTCGGCATGTGGGTGCACTTCACCACCCAGTTCCCGGCGATGGTCTTCCTGCTGCTGTGGGGGCTGCCGTTCCTGGTGCAGGCGCAGGGGCTCAGCCGGGCGACGGCCGGTGAGCTGCTCACCCTGGTCGTGCTGTCCAACATGGTGATCGGACTGGTCTACGGCCAGGTGGTCGCCCGGCACCACGCGGCCCGGCTCCCGCTGGCCCTCGGTACGGTCGCCGCGACCGCCCTCATGTGGGCGCTGACCCTCGCCTGGCCCGGTGAGCACGCGCCGATGGCGCTGCTGCTGGCGCTGTGCGTGGTCCTCGGCGCGTGCGGCCCGGCCTCGATGCTCGGCTTCGACTTCGCCCGCCCGGCCAACCCGCCCGAGCGTCAGGGCACCGCCTCCGGCATCACCAACATGGGTGGTTTCATCGCCTCCATGACCACGCTCTTCGCCGTCGGCGTGCTGCTGGACGCCACCGGCGACGACTACTCCGTGGCGTTCTGCGCGGTCTTCGTCCTCCAGGCGCTCGGCCTCACCCAGATCTTCCGTCTGCGTGGCCGGGCGGCCCGCCGCGAACGGGAACGCCTGGTGGCGAGCCGGGTGGAGACGGTGCACGTACCGGCCGTGTGAGGGGAGCCAGGGGGCGTCTCAGCGGGTGACGGGGACGAGGGTGAGGTAGGCCATCCCCAGCACGCCCCGGTAGCTCATCCACTGCCCCCGGTGCCGGTCCAGCCGTTCGCGGAGTTCGGCCGCCCGGGGGTGGTCCGGGTGTCCGGCGAGCCAGACCTCCTGGTCGGCCTGGTACGCGGACTCGAACTCCTCCCACTCGGCGAGGCTCGCCGTCTCCGTCCACTCGGGGCGGAAGCCCGCCGCGACGGTGAGGTCGAGCAGCTCGCCCAGGCCGACGTGGTCGTCGGGCCGGGCTCCCGGCCACATCCCGGCCAGCTCGGCCGCGGTGGGCGTCCGCTCCCAGAAGCCCTCGCCGAGCAGGACCCGGCCGCCGTCGGCCACCAGTCGCCGCAGCTCGCCCAGCGCCTCGGCGGTGGGCTGCTCGGCCGGGCTCAGCGCGTGGCTGGCGCCCAGGCACAGCACCAGGTCGGCCGGGCCATGCCCGGTGCCCGTCGCGGACTCCGCCACGAACTCCGCCCGACCGCCGAGCCCACGCGCCTTTGCGTCGCTCCGCCCGCGCGCGAGGTCCTCCTCGGCGACGTCGATGCCGGTGCCCCGCGCCTCCGGTACGGCGTCCAGCAGGCGCAGCAGCAACTCGCCCCAGCCGCAGCCGATGTCCAGCACGGTGCGCGGCCGAACCGCGGCGAGCCGGGCGACGATCGCGGCCGCGCGGGCCTCCGAGAGGGGGCCGTGGAAGGTGAGCCGGCTCAGCCGGGCGGGTTTCGCGTGCTCGGTGGTCATGCCGGGCACGCTAACGGCGCACCGGGGAACCGGCACCCGGTTAACGGGTCAGGGGGTGACGGCGAAGTTCCGCAGGATCGCCGCCGTCAGCTCCGGGTCACCCTCGGTCTTGATGCGGTCGCCCGCCGCCTCCGGGGTGATCCGGCCGCAGGCCAGCCGGAAGTACGTCTCCCAGTCGAGGGTGAAGGTCGCGGCGGGCCCGAGCGCGGGTGCCGTCTCCAGCGTGCCCCGGCCCTGGATGTCGACGCGGATCGTGCGCAGGAACTCCACCGGCCCGTGCACGTCGAAGACGATCGCCGAACTGCGAGGCGCCTCCGCCTTCTTGGCGACCACCTTGGGCAGCCCGGCCAGCAGCAGATCACGGGCGACGAGCGCGCCGGGCGAGTCGAGGTTGCCGGGGCGGCCGAGGGCGGTCCGCAGATCCTGCTCGTGCACCCACACGTCGAACGCCCGCATCCGCATGGCGAGTTCGAGGGTGATCTCCTTGCCCATCGGACCCCGCACCGTGGCGCCGGGCTCGCGGGACTCGTTGCGCAGTTGCCGGTTGCGCCGGATGACCGTGTACTCCAGTTCCGACGTCATCTCCGGCGCCGTGTGGTGGCGGCGCACGTCGACCTGCATCTCCATGTACCGCTGCGACTCGTTGGTGACGTGGAAGAGGTCGCGGGGCAGGGTGTGGATGGGCCGGGGGTCACCGAGCATCTCGCAGTCCAGGCCGATCACATGCGAGACCACGTCGCGCACCGACCAGCCGGGGCACGGCGTACGCCGGTTCCACTCACCCTCGACCAGCGGGTTCACCAGCTCGGATATCGCGTCGATCGAGTGGGTCCAGGCGTCGGCGTAGGGCTGGAGGGTGGGATGCAGACTCACGGAACAGGACCCCTCGGCGGTCGTTACACGGGCAGAATCGGCGGCTGCACTGGGCGGGCGTCTGGAGACTCCCCCGAGCTCTCGGCTACGCGCGAGCAGGGGGACCCCCAAGTTACGCTGCTCCGATACCCCCCGGCAGTGCTTTCGTGTGACGATCGTAGGCCCGTGGGAACGACTCGAATGCCAGGACGGTGGTAGTGTGCGCGCCTCGCTGATCCAGATCCGTGTGGACGAGGGCGAATCCGTGGCCGAGCGACGGCTGCGGGCGGCGGGGCTCGTCCGGGCCCAAGCGGGTGCCGACCTCGTGGTCCTGCCCGAGCTGTGGACCACCGGGGCCTTCGCCTACGACACGTTCGCCACCGAGGCCGAGCCGCTGGAGGGCCCCACCCACGAGGCGATGGCCGAGGCCGCGCGCGAGGCGGGCGTATGGCTGCACGCCGGGTCGATCCCGGAGCGGGACCCCGACGGCACCCTCTACAACACCGCTCTCGTCTTCTCCCCCTCCGGTGAACTCGCCGCGTCCTACCGCAAGATCCACCGCTTCGGCTTCGACCAGGGCGAGGCCGTGCTGATGGGCGCCGGACGCGAACCGGTGACCGTCCGCCTGCCAAAGACCACGGTCGGCCTCGCCACCTGCTACGACCTCCGCTTCCCCGAACTCTTCCGCACGCTCACCGACGCCGGCTCCGAGGCCCTCGTCGTCTCCGCGGGCTGGCCCGAGCGCCGCCGCGCCCACTGGACGCTGCTGGCCCGGGCACGGGCGGTCGAGAACCAGGCGTACGTGCTCGCCTGCGGAACGGCCGGTACGCACGCCGGAGTTCCGCAGGCGGGTCACTCGATCGTGGTGGACCCCTGGGGCGAGGTCCTGGCGGAGGCGGGCGCGGACGAGGAGGTGCTCACCGTCGAGTTCGACCCGGCGAAGGTCGCGGCGACCCGTGAGCAGTTCCCCGCGCTGAAGGACCGTGTCCTCGGCCTGGACCCGCCTCGCGCATAGCGCCTCAGTCCTCCTCCCGCTCCTTCTCCGCCAGGTGGATCACGCACACCGCCACCGCGATGAGCAGGGTCGGGTCCGCGTCCTCGCGTACGACGTCGACGCCGTAGGTGTCGCGGACGGTCAGCAGGCGGCGGGAGATCACCGCGAGGAGTTCGCCCTCGTACTCCACGGCGAACTCGCGGTCGAGGATCTTGCCGCCGACGTCGAGTTCGGTGCCGTCGACCAGGTGGACGCGGTAGTGGTTGCGCAGCAGGGAGAGGCGCTTGCGCCGGACGGTGGCGAGGTCCTCGCCGTCCCGCTGGATGGCCATGGTGTCGCGCAGGGCGAACATCTTCTTGTGGATGTCGATCAGGACGTTGCCGTCGGTGTCCTTCAGCTCGAAGGTGTCCCGCAGCCGCATCGCCTTGCCGTCGACGAGGAAGACCTTGCGGCCGCTCTCGTCCTCGATCCAGTAGTCGTCGCCGATGCCCAGCAGCCGGTCGCGCACGAGGAATCTCATGTCTGAAGCGCTTCCCCGGCGAAGGGCGTTCCTCACCGGGCGGCCGGGCCGAACCGCTTCCGGTAGTCGGAGGGGCTCAGTCCGGTCTCCCGGCGCAGCCGCGCCCGCAGGTTGGCCGCCGTGCCCAGTCCGCAGCGGGCCGCCACCACCTCCAGACCGGTCTCCCCACGCTCGATCAGCCGGCAGGCCAGCGCCACCCGTTCGCCGGTGAGCCACGCCAGCGGGGTGGTGCCGAGGCGTTCACGGAAGCGGCGGTGCAGGGTGGCGGGGGAGACGGCCGCGCGGGCGGCGAGGTCGGCCACGGTGAGCGGTTCGCCGAGCCGCTCCTGCGCCCAGGCGAGCAGCGGGCCGAGGGAGCCGTCGGGCACCTCCGGCAGCGGGCGTTCCACGAACTGCCGCTGTCCGCCGTCGCGGTGGGCGGCGAAGACCAGACGCCGGGAGACCGCGTTGGCGATCTCGGCGCCGTGGTCCCGGCGCCACAGGTACAGCCCGAGGTCGAGCGCGGCGGCGCTGCCCGAGGCGGACAGCACGTCCCCCTCGTCGACGAAGAGCACGTCCGGTTCCAGCAGGACGCGCGGGTGCAGCCGCCGGAAGGTGTCGGCCCACTTCCAGTGGGTGGCGGCCCGGCGCCCGTCGAGCAGCCCGGCCTCGGCGAGCGCGAAGGTGCCGGTGCAGAAGCTGACGACGCGGGCGCCCCGCGCGTGCGCGCGCCGGATCGCGTCCCGCACGGGGGCCTGGCGCGGGACCACGATGTCGGGGCGGCCGGGCACCACGAGGGTGTCCGCGCCGTCCACCGCGTCCAGCCCGGCCACGTCGGTCATCGTGAAGAAGCCGTGGTTCATCCGCACCTCGCGGGTGGGAGCGCACAGCGTGACCTCGTACAGCGGCCGGGGCAGGCCGAGTTCGGGGCGGGGCAGACCGAACAGCTCGGTGGCGACGCCGACCTCGAACGGGTTGGTCCCGGCGTCCACCAGTACGGCGACCCGGTGGGTGCGCGGTGCCTGCGAGGATTCTTGTGCCATGTGCGATTCCTAGCACTCGTGCGGCCCGCGCACACGGCCGACGATGAACGCATGGCAACCGAAGAACCCCGTTCCCTCCCTCAGGTCCTCGCCTCGTTCACCGACCTCTGGAGCCCCCGCATCGTCACGTCGGTCAACGACTACGACGTCCGTGTGGCCAAGGTCGAGGGCGAGCACCTCTGGCACGCGCACGACGACACCGACGAGTTCTTCCTCGTCCTCACCGGCGAACTCCACATCGCGCTGCGCGAGCCGGCGGGCGAGCGCACGGTGACCCTGGAGAAGGGATCCGTCTTCACCGTGCCGCGCGGCACCGAGCACAAGCCGTACGCCCCGGTCCCCACGGAGATCCTGGTCTTCGAACCCACCGGCACCCTGAGTGTGGGCGACCGCCACGACGAGGTCCCGGACCATGTGGACGCCACCACGGGGCACGCCCTGGACTGATCCCCCCCCGGCACGATCCCCGGCACCGGTCCGGCGGAGCCGGGTGGCACCCTTGAAGAATGAACGACTCCGCTTCTCGACGCGTCCGTGTCCGTGCTCCCGAGCTGGTCGGCAAGGGGGGCTGGCTGAACACCGGCGACCAGCAGTACACCCTGGCCGACCTGCGGGGACGCATCGTCATCCTCGACTTCTGGACCTTCTGCTGCATCAACTGCCTGCACGTCCTGGACGAGCTGCGCGAGCTGGAGGAGAAGCACCGGGACACGGTGGTCGTCATCGGGGTGCACTCCCCGAAGTTCGTGCACGAGGCGGAGCACCAGGCGGTCGTGGACGCCGTCGAGCGGTACGGCGTGGAGCACCCCGTGCTGGACGACCCGGAGCTGGCGACCTGGAAGCAGTACGCGGTGCGCGCCTGGCCGACGCTGGTGGTGATCGACCCCGAGGGGTACGTCGTCGCCCAGCACGCCGGTGAGGGCCATGTGCACGCCATCGAGCGGCTGGTGGCGGAGCTGGAGGCCGAGCACGAGGCCAAGGGCACCCTGCGCCGGGGCGACGGTCCCTACGTGGCACCGGAGCCGGAGCCGACCGTGCTGCGCTTCCCCGGCAAGGCGCTGCTGCTGCCCTCGGGGAACTTCCTGGTCAGCGACACCACCCGGCACCAGTTGGTGGAGCTCGCGCAGGACGGCGAGTCCGTCGTGCGCCGGATCGGCTCCGGTGGGCGCGGGTTCGCGGACGGCTCCGCCGAGGGGGCGTCCTTCAACGAGCCGCAGGGTCTGGCGCTGCTCGGTGACGGCTCCTTGGTCGTCGCCGACACCGTGAACCACGCCCTGCGCCGCCTCGACCTCGCCTCCGGCGCGGTCACCACCCTGGCCGGCACCGGGAAGCAGTGGATGCAGGGCGCGCCCACCTCGGGAGCGGCCCGCGAGGTCGAGCTGTCCTCACCGTGGGACGTGGCCGTCTTCGGCGGCAAGGTGTGGATCGCCATGGCGGGCGTGCACCAGCTCTGGACGTACGACCCGGAGGCGGACACCGTCCAGGTCGCGGCCGGTACGACCAACGAGGGTCTGGTGGACGGGCCCGGCGCCGAGGCGTGGTTCGCGCAGCCCTCCGGGCTCGCCGCGACGGAGGACCGGCTGTGGCTCGCGGACTCCGAGACCTCCGCGCTGCGCTGGGTGGACCTCGACGGCGCGGTCCACACCGCCGTCGGCACCGGCCTGTTCGACTTCGGCCACCGTGACGGGGACGCGGGCCAGGCACTGCTCCAGCACCCGCTGGGCGTCACCGCGCTGCCGGACGGCTCGGTCGCCGTGGCCGACACCTACAACCACGCCCTGCGCCGCTACGACCCCGCCACCGGCGAGGTCACCACCCTCGCCACCGACCTGCGCGAGCCCAGCGACGCGGTGCTCGTCGGTGACGACATCGTGGTGGTGGAGTCCGCCCGCCACCGGCTGACCCGGCTGCGGCTGCCCGAGGAGGCGGTACGCGTGGAGGCGGTCGCCCACCGCACGCGGCGCGCGGCCACCGAGGTGGCCCCCGGCCGGCTGCGGCTGGACGTGATCTTCCAGGCCCCGGCGGGCCAGAAGCTGGACACCCGCTACGGCCCCTCGACCCGGCTGCTGGTATCGGCGACCCCGCCCGAGCTGCTGCTGAAGGGTGAGGGCGCGCACAGCGACCTGAGCCGCGAACTGGAGCTGGACCCGGCCGTCACCGAGGGCGTCCTGCACGTCTCCGCGATGGCCGCCTCCTGCGACGACGACCCGGCCAACGAGTACCCGGCCTGCCACGTCCACCAGCAGGACTGGGGCGTCCCGGTGCGCCTCGTCGAGGGCGCGACGGACCGCCTGCCGCTGGTGCTGGCCGGCCTGGACGAAGGTGACGAGCGCTAGGTCAGGCGCCGTAGCCGTCGGTGTAGCCGTCCCGGTGGGCGTGGTGGTGGCGTTCCTCCTCGACCACCGGGGTGGGCGGCACCACCACGCGCCTGCGCCGGGCGATCCCGCTGAAGGTCACCAGACCGATGAGGCCGGTGGCCATGAAGATCACGCCGACCAGGTCGAGGTTGACGCCGCTCATGTGCCAGTCGGTGGCAAACGTGAGGATCGCTCCCACGGCTATGAGGATGATGCATCCGCCGAGGCCCATGAGATCTCGCCTCCCCTAGTAGGTTCCGGAATCTCCGGTCCCGTTCGGCGGATACCCCCCTTCCGGCCGACTAGCCTTCCAGGAAAGCCGTCAGGGCCTCGGCGAGGAGGAACGGGTCCTCGGCGCCGCAGAGTTCACGCGCGCTGTGCATGGAGAGGATCGCCACGCCGATGTCGACGGTGCTGATGCCGTGGCGGGCCGCGGTGATGGGACCGATGGTGGTGCCGCAGGGCATCGAGTTGTTCGAGACGAACGTCTGGAAGGGCACCCCGGCCCGCTCGCACGCGGCGGCGAACACCGCGCGGCCCGAACCGTCCGTGGCGTAGCGGTTGTTGACGTTCACCTTGAGGATCGGGCCGCCGTTGACGCGCGGGTGGTGCGTCGGGTCGTGCCGCTCCGCGTAGTTGGGGTGCACGGCGTGGCCGGTGTCGGAGGAGAGGCAGACGGTGCCGGCGAAGGCGCGGGCCCGGTCCTCGTAGGAGCCGCCCCGCGCGAACACCGAGCGCTCCAGGACGCTGCCGAGGAGCGGTCCGTCGGCCCCGGTGTCGGACTGGGAGCCGTTCTCCTCGTGGTCGAAGGCGGCCAGGACCGGGATGTGGGTGAGCGTCTCCCCCGAGGTGGCGGCGGCGATCAGGGCGGCCGTACCGGCGTGCACGGACAGCAGGTTGTCCATCCGGGGCCCGGCGACCAGCTCGCGGTCCCGGCCGAGGTAGGCGGGCGCCTCGACGGGGTACGTCATGAGGTCCCAGCCCGCCACCGAACCGGCGTCCAGTCCGGCCTCCTCCTCCAGGAAGGAGATCAGGTCGCCCTCGCGGACGTCACCGCCCAGGCCCCACACGGGCTGGAGGTGGCGCTGCTTGTCGAGCTTGAGGCCGTCCGCGGAGACCGAGCGGTCCAGGTGGATGGCGAGCTGCGGCACCCGCAGCAGCGGGCGGTCGATGTCGACCAGGACGGACCGGCCGTCGCGCAGGGTGAGACGCCCGGCGAGCCCGAGGTCGCGGTCGAGCCAGGAGTTCATCAGCGGCCCGCCGTAGATCTCCACCGCGACCTGGCGCCAGCCGTGCGCACCGCTGTCCGGCTCGGGCTTGACCCTGAGGTTCGGGGAGTCGGTGTGCGCGCCGACGATCCGGAACGGCGTGTGCGGTGCGGCGCCCTCGGGGACGTACCAGGCGATGACCGCGCCGCCGCGCAGCACGTACCGGCCGCCGCTGCCGGTGCCCGCGGGGGTGTCCCACGCCTCGGTCTCGGTGACCTGCCGGAAGCCCGCCTCGTCCAGCCGTGCGGCGACGTTCGCCACGGCGTGGTACGGCGTCGGGCTCGCCGCGAGGAAGGCCATCAGGTCGTCGGTGTGGCCGCGGTCGAAACGGGACGGTGCGCTCAT